>NZ_JAUBUJ010000002.1:0-86937 GCF_036705405.1 Microcoleus sp. B13-B6 | reverse complement strand
CATTATTGTTAATAAGTCTTTTATGAACAGGCTTTTCGGCCTGTTCCACAAAGAGTGAATTTTCTTGTGGAACAGGCATTTTGCGATGTTGCATTATTGTTAATAAGTCTTTTATGAACAGGCTTTTCGGCCTGTTCCACAAAGAGTGAATTTTCTTGTGGAACAGGCCGAAAAGCCTGTTCTTGAGAATGGTGCAAGATGTGAGATAAGATCGATCGAGGGGCGATTCCCTACGGGAGAGTCTTGAATCATTTCTTTTGAGTCCCCTCTGTTCGGAGGCAAGGTTGTGTAGTAACGGTTTTAACCGCCGACTCCGATCGGGAATTTTCAACCCGGATTTGATATGCTAATTTTGGCGCACCATCCAGACTAAAAATCCCAATATTTTATCTACGGGAGGTAGCGGATAGTCGGTAAGATCGATCGTCACTATTTGCCCTTCCAGCTTGAGAAACCGCCAAGCTGTGCCGCTGGAAACGCTGCCGTAGATGGCTGATATCGAGATCCCTTTCGCTTCATTAAACCTCTGGGCCGCCACCATTTCAGCAATACATTGACCCAAACCTACTTTCAAATCTCCTTTTTTAGCTTCCACCATCACAATTGCTGGGGCTTCAATGTCTAATTGTTCGGGGGAACGGCTGATGAGAAAATCGCAAACTCCTGTAAGTCCAACAGCAGCATCGACATTAAATTCTTCACCCGAAAACACGCTGATTTGTTGGTTCAGAATCCTGCGAACTTCCAGCAATACAGGGTTGATAATAGCTTCAGAACGGGCTTTTTCTGTGCTAGTAGCGATCGCCCAAGGCAAATTTGTCTCCAGCATGGTCTGCAAGGCTGTTGCGGGTGCGATCGGCTCGATTTCCGGCAGAAATCTGATTCCTTCGACTGCTGTGAGATTGAAGGCTTCTTTAACTTTGCCGATCGTTGTAAATTGACTGTAAGGCATAAGAGTTTATGTTTTTATTTCTGCTTTTTACTTAGATAAGACGGCGGTTGAAACCGCGTCTACACAAACGATGTCCGCCTCCGCGGACTAAAGATAAAAACGTAATTTTTACCGCCATTTTTACCGCCCCCTCGGAAACCCGCGTCGGCGGGTTGTGCCTGTAGAGACGCGGTTTCAACCGCCGGATTTTCTATTAAACTCGCTGCAACTTCGCCGTTCTCGGATCAATAATTTTGCGGCCCAAACCTGTAAACTTAATTGCCAGATTAGTTTTATCGCCCACTCCCAAAACATGGGTAATTTCTCCTACTCCAAAAGCATGATGAAAAACTCGTTCCCCCGTTTTCCACTCTGCTGATGGAGAACTGCCGGAATTAGCTGCTGAATTATTAGTTTTTCCCTTAGATGCAGCCGTTTTCCCTGCTTTAGTTTTCTTCGCACTTCCAGCCAGCAAATGTGTGGGCAATTCCCCTAAGAATAGCGAAGGGGTGCAGTGTTCCCGGAAACCTCCCCAAAGGCGACGTTCGCGAGTGTGGGTGAGAAATAGCAATTCCTGGGCACGAGTGATGCCGACGTAGCACAAACGGCGTTCTTCTTCGATCGCTTTCGGGTCGTCTAAACTGCGGAAATTGGGAAATAAACCCTGTTCCATTCCGACTAGAAATACCACGGGAAATTCTAACCCTTTTGCTGAGTGCAGCGTCATCAGCGACACGCGGGAATCTTCTTCCTGCAAGTCATCTAAATCGGATGCTAAAGATGCTTTTGCTAAAAATGATGTCAGCGTCGGTTCTTCGTTTTGTTCTTCAAATTGCAGCACAGCATTGTACAATTCTCTGACGTTTTCTATGCGATTTTCGGCTTCCTCGGTTCCTTGATTTTTCAAATCTTCAATGTAGCCTGAATCTTGGATAATTCCTTGGACAATTTGCGAAGCCGGCAGAGTTTCAACTTGCGATTGCCAGCGACCAATCATTTCGGCAAACTTAATAATAGCTTTTGCCGATCGCCCTGCGAGAGTATTGACAGAAGATTCATCGCTGAGGATTTCCCACAACGGAATGCCCAATTGAGTTGCAGCGTCTTCGATTTTGGAAAATGTGGTATCCCCAATGCCGCGACGGGGAGTATTGATGATGCGTTTGAGGCTGACGCTATCGTCGGGATTGGCAAGCGCCCGCAGGTATGCTAAGATATCTTTGATTTCTTTGCGATCGTAAAACTTCAGGCCACCGACAATATTGTAAGGAATGTCTAAACGCATTAACGCTTCTTCAAAGGATCGAGATTGAGCGTTTGTGCGGTAGAGAATCGCAAAGTTACTGCCGTTTTCGTATTCGGAATTTTGGCGCTTTAAGGAATGAATTTGACCTGCTACAAATTCCGCTTCATCTAATTCGTTGTCTGCCCGCCAGACAACAATCGGAGCTCCCGGTTCGCGAGTCGGCCGCAGAATTTTTTCGATCCGTTCGGTATTGTGTTCGATCAAGTGGTTCGCGACTTGCAGGATGTTTTCGCGCGATCGATAATTTTCCTCTAATTTTACCATTGTCCGAGTTTTCTCGTCGGACAAACCATCTCCAAAATCCTCTTGAAATTCCAGCAATATGGTATAATCTGCCATCCGAAAGCTGTAAATTGATTGATCGACATCGCCCACGACAAAAATCGAGCGGTTTTGCCATTTATCGAATTTTTTAGGATCGGCGTTATTTGTCACCAACATCCGAATCAAATCGTATTGAGTGCGGTTAGTATCTTGGTATTCGTCAACTAAAATATGGCAAAACTTTTTATGCCAGTAACTTAATACTTGCTCGTTTTGGCTCAAAAGCTTAACGGGAACGAGGATTAAGTCGTCAAAATCTAGGGCATTGTTGGCTGCTAAAGCGTCTTGGTAGCGACTGTAAACATCGGCAATCACACGACCTCGATAATCCGGTTCTGCTGCTAGGTATTCTTGAGGCGACAAGCCTTTATTTTTAGCATTGCTGATGGCATAGCGGACTTTTCGCGGATCAAATTTCTTATCGTCCAGATTGAGAGTTTTTGTAACAATTTGTTTGACGATACCTTGAGCATCTGAATCGTCAAAAATCGAAAAATTTTTCTTCCACTGCCGGCCTTTTTCGTCTTGATATTTCTCAATATCGTAGCGGAGAATGCGACCGCACAAAGAGTGAAAAGTCCCCATCCAAATGTGTTTGGTAATTCTCTGGTAAATTTGCGATCGCAATTTCGTCTGCACATCCGGGGCTAAGTCTACCAAAGGTTTGCCATATTCGGCTTCAGCTTGCTGAGTTGCCAGCAATTTCTCAATTCTTTCTTTCATCTCCCTGGCGGCTTTATTTGTAAATGTCACCGCCAGAATATTTTCAGGATCAACTCGATGGGTGCGAACTAAGTTAGCAACTCGGTAAGTTAGAGCTCTGGTTTTGCCGGAACCAGCGCCCGCTACTACTAACAGCGGCCCGTTATAATGGGCGACTGCTTGGCGCTGAGATGGGTTGAGGTGGCTGAGGAAATCAGTGGTTTGAGTCATAGCTAGAAAGTTAGTTTAATTTTTTAAGCGGTAAATAATACTTGGTATGGAATACCGCGATTTTTTTTAAGGTAAGGTGCGCTCGCCCTACAATATAATATCAGATCAGACGGCGGTTTAAACCGCGTCTACACAAACGATGTCCGCCTCCGCGGACTTAAGAGAATAGCGTAAAACATAATTTTCACCGCCTATTCTTTAACCCGCGGAGGCGGGTTTTGTCTGTATAGCCCCGGTTTCAACCGCCCGGTATTCTAACGTTTAAATATTCGTATCAGCCACATTGCTGCTAATATTCTCAAGCCAATCCAGATGGCAATAATTACAGCAGATGCAGTGCGCTCGCCCTACTACAATATAATATCAGATCAGACGGCGGTTTAAACCGCGTCTACACAAACGATGTCCGCCTCCGCGGACTTAAGAGAATAGCGTAAAACATAATTTTCACCGCATATTCTTTAACCCGCGGAGGCGGGTTTTGTCTGTATAGCCGCGGTTTCAACCGCCCGGTATTCTAACGTTTAAATATTCGTATCAGCCACATTGCTGCTAATATTCCCAAGCCAATCCAGATGGCAATAATCACAGCAGCGGCCGCCCTATTTATCGGTTTTCCTCGCTCTATTTCTGCGGCTGCTTTTTCCCGACACTCGGCTAAAACCTGTGACGGAATCATCTTCAGTACCAGCCAAATTCCCAAGGGTACAATTATCAAATCGTCCAAGTAGCCGAGAACCGGTATGAAGTCAGGAATTAAGTCGATCGGGCTAAAAGCGTAGGTCACCGTAAGCCCTGCTAAAATTCTGGCGTACCAAGGTACTCTCTGGTCTGTACTGGCTAAATAAACCGCGTAAGTCTCTTTTTTGAGTCGGCGGGCAGCTTGTTTTAAGGATTGCATATAATGACTAATGACTAATGACTAATGACTAATAACTAATAACTAATACTTTTTTTAGTTGCTAAAAATGTAACAAGCCGGATATTTAGCATTTTCAGTGGGAAGGTAAAGTATAGCATCTGTTGTATGTGAGGAGAATCAAGTTTATGAGTTCAAATTTGCAACGTGGCGATCGCATTAATTTCCGTAGTCTGCTAACAGCCTTGTGTTTAACCTTAACTCTCGTCAGTTTCGTGAGATTAGATCCGGCGGCTGCTCAAGAACAGCGGATCAGAACGTTGACTGTTACTGGGCGGGGTGTGGAAGCGATTCCTACAACTCAAACACAAGTACGGCTGGGGGTTGAGGTGCAGGGGAAAACGGCGGCCCAGGTGCAGCAGGAAGCGGCGAGACGATCGTCCGCTGTGGTAGAGTTGCTGCGATCGCGCCAAGTCGAAAAACTAGAAACTGCAGGCATCACCCTCAGTCCGACTTACAGCTACGAAAACAACCAACAGCGCTTGACGGGCTATACGGCGACGAATACCGTCAGTTTTCGGATTAATACTGCATCTGCTGGCACTTTGCTCGACGATGCGGTGAATGCCGGAGCCACACGCATCGACGGTGTGAGTTTTGCCGCCGCCGAAAGTGCGATCGAATCTGCTCGAAAACAAGCAATCAAAAAAGCAACTCAAGATGCTCAAGCGCAAGCGGATGCAGTCTTTAGCGCCCTCAACCTGAAGCGGGGAGAGATTCTGGGCATTCAAGTCAACGGTGCTAGCGCGCCGCCTCCTATGTACCGGCAGTTTGCTGCTTCTCGCCCTGCTGGTGCTGATATTATTACAACACCTGTGGTGGGAGGCGAACAGCAAGTAGAAGCTTCTGTGACTTTACAATTTGGATATTAAATAGTTAGGGGTTGAACTGGCCACCTCAGCTTGACCCTAACTATTTCTCGATTTATCAAGCAGCTTTTTCTACAAAAAACTTTAGCCGTTTTAACCACTTCTGCCAGTAGTCTAGAAACGGAATCTCTCCTTCTTCAGGGGGATAGTTCCTCAATAAATAGACTCTCTGTTAAAGCCTAGGCGATCGCATTTCTCATACACAGAAAAGAGTGGAATCTTTTCTCAGATCCACTCTCTGTTAAACTCTCTTAGTGCTAGCTTTAACAAGCTGGAGTTAAGTCCTTACTTTACCTACTCCTTAATGATTCTCTTGTCATGAATGACCACTTTGTCCTTGAGTTCAGGATTGCCGGAGATGTGAATATCGCTATCCTTATTTTCCTCTGCGTCGGATTCGGCTAGATATTGGGCAGATGACTTAAAATCCTGCGCTGCAGGTTTAGCAGATGGGGTTGCATTTTGGGCCGAGGACCTAAAATCAGGCACTGGAGGTTTAGCAGATTCGGCTGCATTTTGGGCCGATGATTTAAAATCATGCGCTGCACCTTGAGGAGATGGGGTTGCATATGGGGCAGATGACTTAACATCCTGCTTAACATCCTGCGCTGCACCTTTAGCAGATTCGACTGCATTTTGGGCAGATGACTTAACATCCTGCTTAACATCCTGCGCTGCACCTTTAGCAGATTCGGCTGCATTTTGGGCAGATGACTTAACATCCTGCGCTGCACCTTTAGCAGATTCGGCAGCGCTTTGAGCAGATGACTTGATTGATTCAGCTACACTCTTGCCTGATGACTGAAGCGATTCGGCTGCGCTTTTTATAGAGGGCTCAACTGCTTTCGCTGTATCTTTTACAGTCGATCTCAGATCCTTAGTTGCGCCCTCAATTTCCTGAGCTACAGCTTTGGCAGAAGGTTTAATTTCATCGGCAGTGCTCTTAATAGAGTCCGCTGCACTTTGTACAGAAGGCTTGATACCTTCGACTGTCTGCTTGACTGAATCTTTTACTTCTCTAATCGTAGGTTTGACTTCCTCGGATGCACTCTTGACTGCATCTACTACAGAAGGCTTGGCTTCCCTAACTGTCTCATTGACAGATTCGGCTATACCTTTAATCGAAGGCTTAGTTTCCTCAACAGTCTCCTTGACTGCTTCTGCTGTAGCTTTGATAGATGGTCTAACTTCCTCAGCAGTTTCCTTTACTACTGTCCCTAGCTCTTCTACAGTGTGTGTAATACCGTCTGCTACAGCGTGTGCTGCATCCCCTAAATTATCTACAGCACGGTTAACCGTATCAGCAGTACCTTTACCAATCATAGCGCCAGCAACTGAGCCTGCTACAGCACCAATAATGCCTCCAGAGCGAGCACCGAGTATACCACCGACTGCTGCTCCAGCTATCCTCGCACCAAGGCCTGAGCCTGATGATTGATCTTCCGTTGATTCTGCATTTTCGTTAGTCTGAGCCTGAAGCTGCTGGTTCTCGCTATTGTCAACATTCTTTTCCTGGGAGTCACGATTGGCTTCAGGCTGGTTAAAAGGCGGCTTGTTATCAGTCATGGATATGCTTGGGTATTACTACTACATTCACTAGACTAACTATTTACTTCTAATAAAATCTACTGCCTAAGAACTAGATTTGGACTGTTACTTAAGAAGTAGATTTTTAAAGGTACTGACCGCTAGCGCGGTAGCGGCTCGCAGGGTAAGCTCATCTAATTTGGTATAAATCGTACTTGACAAAAAGGGCAAGATATAAAGGAATATCCTGTCAATAGCGGTTCTTTTGAACCCATTTGAGATATTTTGACGATGGACAGACAACGAGCGATGGATAGACAACGGACGATGGACAGACAACGGGCGAAAATAACTCATGTATACAGAGTTGTTAAGAGATTAACTATTTATATCTAAAACTAAGCAATGTTTATTAAATATTAATGATAATTACAGGTGTAAATGCTTATTAACTATTGGAGCAAAAAGTTGATTTTCACTTATAGGTTAATATTTAAAAAGGATAAATAACATATTTATTTTTGCCAATAATATCATCATAAATGATTGAATTAACTGATTTGTTTTGTAGACCTTGTTGAGTGAGGGTAGGAAAGGCTAAATATGCAAGTCAGAGAAACCAGTATCCACAAAGCTTCGTAATTTTCAACTTATTTTTTTCATACCCTGATTAAGCAACGCCAGATTTTGGAGTGATCTAACTCACGATCGAGCTCTTTGAACAGCAACTTGACCGCTTTAGCTGCCAAAGGATCTCGCACTTACGTGTAATTGGGCATAAGTTCGATCGCCCCCAACAACCCCCAAAACTTCAATTACTACCGGATCGTCGATCGAAGTGACAGAGATCGACTAAAGTAAACAGAAATTATTATGGGCGGTAATTAGAGTGATTGAGACTTTAGCAACAGGAATCGCAGCAGCCGGTTCGCTGCTAGCATTGGGCGGATTGGGCCTAGAGTTGAACTATCGCCGGACTGGGAGTGCAAATAAACTAGAACTAACAGCCGGAGAATGGCACTTAGCCATCTCGGAACCCAACCGTTATCTTTTAGTCGGGGAAATGGAGTTCCGCAACCTGACACAGCGGTTTGAGATTATGTTGCCGGAAGTGCGGGCACAGGTAAAACTGCTGTCAGACGGAAGTTTGGATGGCGTTACCTCCGAGACAAAGGTGATTCCTTGCCACAAAGACGCAGCAGCCAGAGCAGACGATTACTGGTTCGGCTATATTGTTAAAGCCCAAAAAAACACAAAAATTAAAGTTTCTGTAGACATTCAAGGGCAAGATTTAACCAAATTGCAGTCAGCTTGGGTGCAAATACATTACGTCACCTACGGCCCGGGCGGCCGCATCCCGAAAGTCCGTAACGTAGTAGTCCCGCTGCAATTTCCCAACTCGGAAACCGTACCCATCGCCAGAAATGTCGGAGTTGCAGAAGTCTTGCCGATTCGCACTCACATACTGGCGGAATTGGACAATCCCGTCGAAATTGTCAAGCGGTACGTGCTGCCGCGCGCCCAGAAAGGCGATATAGTCGCCCTGGCAGAAACTCCCCTAGCTTTGATGCAGGGACGCTATCGCCATCCCAGCGAAGTCACACCCGGATGGGCGGCAAAGCGAGTGTGCTTGTTTTTCTTGCCGATGTCGAGTTTGGCCACTGCTTGCGGAATGCAGACGTTGGTGGATGTAGTTGGGCCTTGGCGGGTAGTCGCGGCATTTGCGATCGGCGCTGTGGCTAAAATATTCGGTAAACCGGGAGTCTTTTACCAACTTGCAGGGGAACAAGCCAGACTGATTGACGACGTTACCGGGACTTTGCCTCCCTTCGACCAATTTATTGTCCTAGGCCCGGACAATCCCCAGCAAGTTGTAGAAGAAATTCAACGAGAAACCGGACTTGCGGCGGCGATCGTAGACGCTAATGACTTGAAAGCAGTTAAGATATTAGCAGCGACCTCCGATTTATCGGTAACATTCTTAGAGCAAGCCTTGCGAAGCAACCCCGCCGGGAATGCTGACGAGCGAACACCGGTCGTTTTAATTCGACCTCTGCCACAAAAATCTTGAGTTGAAAACAGAAAATTAAAAATTCAAAAAGATGATTTGAAATTTTTAATTTTCGATCGCGCAAGAAAGGGAGAAGAATCAAAAGTTATAAGTTTTGAACTCAAAATTTACCCATTCAAAACTCAAAACTTCCCTAACTCTTCCCCTTTCTGAATTTTTATTTTTAAATTTCCATTCTCCACTTTTATGCTATGACTTCATTTCCCTCCCAAAACCAAAACCAGGTTGTGATTCGCCCGTTTCAGTATCGCGACATCGAGGTGATGGAACAACTGTGCGCGGAAACAGCCGAAGAGCCAGAAAACCGCAAGGGCGCAAGCTGCGACGTGGTACTAGGTAGAAAGTTGCAGCAGATTCGTCGCTGGTACGGACTACTAAAGATTTTTAGCTTGTTTCCCAACCCTTGTCAGTCCCTGTTCCGGGCCCACGTTGCCGAAGAAGAGGGGAGCGTTAAGGGGATAATTCAGATTTCTCCTTTCAACCGCACCCGCAGCACTTGGCGGATCGATCGCATAGGAGTAGACCCGGAAGCCCGCAGCAAAGGAATTGGTTCCATGCTGCTGCGGTACTGCTTTGAGGCAGTCTGGGAGGCGCGGACGTGGCTGCTGGAAGTGAATGTCGGCGACAAAACTTCCTTGGCTTTGTATCGGCAAAACGGGTTTCAGCCTTTGGCCCAGATGACTTACTGGACGATCGCCCCAGAACGCCTGCAAGAAATGGCTTCCTCGACGCCAGATTTGCCCAACCTGCTGCCGGTGAGCAACGCAGACGCTCAGTTGCTATACCAACTGGATACCGCGTCTATGCCGCCGCTGGTGCGCCAAGTATTCGATCGCCACATTCAAGATTTCAAAACCAGTTTTTTCGGCGCTTTAGTCGAAGGTGTCAGACAGTGGCTGGGCAAAACCGAGGTAGTCAGCGGCTACGTGTTTGAACCGCAGCGCAAAGCCGCGATCGGCTATTTTCAGGTGCAGCTATCCCGCAACGGCCAGCAACCGCACGTCGCCCAGTTGACTGTACACCCGGCCTACACTTGGCTTTACCCAGAACTGCTGTCCCAGATGGCGCGGCTGGTTCAAGATTTCCCGGTTCAAAGCCTGCAACTGGCTTCCGCTGACTATCAGCCGGAACGGGAAGCTTATTTAGAGCAATTTGGAGCAGTGCGCCTGGAACACAGTTTGCTGATGTCTCGATCGGTGTGGCACAAATTGCGCGAGTCCAAGTTAGTCTCTCTCGAAGGACTCCAGCTATCAGAAATGCTGCAAAGCTTCCAGCCAACTCGCAAACCCGTACCGGGCCGGATGTCCTGGCTCGGCCCAATGGCTGGGGAAGCAGCAGCAGGGCCCGCATCCTCCGAGATCAAACCGCTCTTGACTGATTCAGGAAACAGCCAAACCAATCAAGTTAACCCCTTGAACTTCCAAAATTCCGAATCATCGGCAACAGATAGCAGCAGCATTTTGCCTCTAAAATTGCCCGAATTGCCTCTAGACGGCGGCGGGCCGGGAGAAGTTAATTCTTAGTGAAAGCAGAAGGTAGAAGGTAGAAGGCAGAAAAAAAGAAAATGAATCATCCAAGAAATTCATTTTTTTCTATCATCATCCCAAAATCTCCCTTCTGCTTTTGATTGATACAGCATATTCCATGTATAAGCTGTGGAGCATTTAAACCAGTAACGAGGCTAGTAGGGTGCGTCATTCGCGAACCCTTACGCTGAAACGGAAAACCTTAGATGCTGACGCACCTTACGCAAGTCCTTTAAATGCCGAACAGCTTATGCGGTACACACAATCTTGTCGTAAGTAAGGTGCGTCGCCACCAGTCAATCTGCAAGTTTCATTAAACATGAGCAGCGACGCACCCTACATAACAATGTACCAACAATTAAGGCGGATACTGTACTTCATGAACCACCGAATATGCTGTATCAACTTAAGATTACCTATTTTGTTCTTACTTTCTTCTGTTATTCCTTCGCGTCCTTAGCGTCTTCGCGGTTCGTTAAATAAGATTATTTCCGCAAAAAAAAGTAAATCTAAAATCTAAAATCTAAAATCTAAAATCTAAAATTGATTGATTGATAATGTCCAACGATAAATTATGGATTTCAGCACTGGGATTAGATATCGGCCTCAAACGAGTCGGCATCGCCGGGTGTGACGGCACCGGTTTAATAGCTACGGGCATTACAACACTGGTACGATCGTCCTTCGATCGAGACGTAGCTTATCTCCGAGAGATCGTGCGAGAGCGGAGAGTGCAAATTTTGGTTGCAGGCTTGCCCTACTCCCTGAGCGGAGAATTGGGTGCTCAAGCCCGACAGGTGCAGAAATATGCGAATCGCATCGCCTCCGCCTTAGAGCTCCCCCTAGAATACGTGGACGAGCGCCTGACTTCGGTTGAGGCAGAGGAATTGATGAAAGCTTCAGGGATTTCGCCGTCGCAAAATAATAAGGGTGCGATCGATCGCAAAGCAGCAGCCCTGATTTTGCAGCAGTGGCTAGACGAGCGGAGGCAAAATATCTCCGCCCTTCCCAATCCTTGATAGCTGGTAACAAAGGCGTGATATCCTGGTTGTGCAAGTTTGCTACGCACACCTGTAACCCTTGACAAACTGGAGAAAATTCTGCTGTACCCTCGGTACTGAAGAAGCACAAAATCGTGATTTGTCCTCAGTGTCGCTTGCTGACTCGACTGAGATTTAAACGCTGCACTCCTCGCCTGTGGAAAAGGCCGCGAGTCTCGCGGTTTAAGCTTGTGGACTGGCGATCGCCCACTTAGCCAGAATATCGCCACGAAAATTCCCAATTGTCAAGCCAATGTTACTGAATTATTGACGGAAAACTAAGATACACGCGATGTCCTCATCCCCATACCGCAAAAAAGAGAATGGCAATTCCAACGAAGAGTCCGTCACCTTGACGGATGAAGTTGGGCGATCGCTAACTTGCAACATAGAATATTCTATGAACCTAGAAGGTCAAGAATATGCTTTGCTGCTTCCAATTGACTCACCCGTAGAAATTTTTACTTGGCAGGGAGACGAGACGGACGAAGCAGCAATTCCTGTAGAAGACGAGACCGAAATTGACAAAATTTTTGAGACTGCTAAAGTTGTCCTGCAAGAGCAGAACTTGACGCTCCGACGCACAGCGGTGACGCTGACTGTGGTTGGCGAATTGCCGGAATTTCCCGAAGAGGATATGGCATCTGATGTCGATCCCGATGAGGAGTCGGAGTTCGAGGAACTGATGTGGCTGACCAGTTTCTACCACGAAGAACAGGAATATGCGATTTATACGCCTCTAGACCCGTTCTTTATCTTGGCTAGAATGGATGACGACGGTAAGCCAGAATTGCTTTCGGAAGAAGAGTTCCAAAGGCTGGAACCGATGTTACCTATGCTGGAAGACCAGTTCTTTGATGAGCTTGATTAGATATTAATTGCAGGCACAAGCCCTGATGGCAAAAAGCAGAAATTTTTACTATTTTATAAAAAAGTAAACTGCTCGCCCGATCGAACTTTTTCGAGGTGGCCGCTTCTGCCTTCGCGATCGGGCTTTTGAATTGGGCCGCGTGAATTGGGTCTTTTAAAGGGCTTGTATTCGTAACTTTTCGGTCATCAATCGCAGGTCATCAGTCATTAGTCGCTAGTTACCCGCCGCTTATCCAGGACAACGGACTATGAATAAAGAACAAATGACAAAAGGCAGCGCGCGCGAGAGCCGAAAAGGTACTCCGCAAGTCTCTAAATGGTTGTTTTATCTGGCGTTGCTGCCGGTAATCTGGGGGGTTTGCGCTTGGCAAGGCTGGGCTTGGTGGAGCTGGGCTTCAGCGGCGCCTAAAATAACATCCTCATCGGGCAATCCGGCAGAGGATGCTGCTGTTTCGATCCAAATCCCGGAGGGTACTCCAAGTCAAAAAATCGGCCGGGATTTAGAGGCCGCAGGGTTGATTCGATCGAGCTCGGCATGGAATATGTGGGCCCGCTGGCTGACTCTGCAAAACCGCGAGGGAGGTTTTCAAGCGGGAACTTACCAACTGTCGCCGACTCAGCCTCTGAGTGCAGTTGCTGACAAAATTTGGAAGGGCGAAGTCGTACAGCAGAGTTTCACGATTCCAGAAGGATGGTCGCTGCAACAAATGAGCGCTTATTTTGAAGCGCAAGGTTTTTTCCCGGCTAAGGAGTTTATGGCGGCCGCGAGTCAAATTCCTTACGCTCAATACCCTTGGCTGCCGAGCGGATTGCCTCATTTGGAAGGTTTTTTGTACCCGGATACTTATCAGCTAGACGGCGATAGAATTACTCCTCAAGCTGCGATAGCACAAATGCTCACCCGTTTCGAGCAGACAGCTTTGCCGGTATATCAAAAAAATCAGAATAATACAAAGCTCTCTCTCAAAGAATGGGTAACTTTGGCCAGTATTGTAGAAAAAGAAGCTGTGGTTGCTTCCGAGCGGAACCGCATTTCTGGAGTGTTCAACAACCGTCTGAAAAAGGGAATGGCGTTGGGTTCTGACCCGACAGTTGAATACGCTCTCGGTATCAGGCAAACTAAGGAAAAGCCTCTGACTTTTAAGCAAGTAGAAACGCCTTCTCCTTACAATACTTATATAAATCCAGGACTACCCCCAACTCCGATCGCATCTCCGGGAATCGCCAGTCTGGAAGCGACTCTGACTCCGGAAAATACAGAATATCTGTATTTCATGGCGCGGTACGACGGCACTCACATTTTCAGTCGCACTCTGGCCGAACATAATGCTGCTGTGGCTCAAGTTGACCAAAAAGTGCGATCGGGTCAATAGATGGGCAATGACTAATAAAAAAGTAAAAAGTCAAAAGTAACAAAGGAAAAGCAATAATTATTCACTTTTGATTTTTTACTTTTTCAATCTTTAACTCCCAATTTCTTATTTC
Source organism: Microcoleus sp. B13-B6 (assembly GCF_036705405.1). NCBI lineage: Bacteria > Bacillati > Cyanobacteriota > Cyanophyceae > Oscillatoriales > Microcoleaceae > Microcoleus > Microcoleus sp. B13-B6. The sequence continues at coordinate 73,136 of NZ_JAUBUJ010000002.1, read as the reverse complement.
TCAATCTAAAATCTAAAATCTAAAATCTAAAATCATTATGACTTGGGGTAAATTACTACAGCCTGACTTAGTTCTAGGCGATTCAGTCATGAAGTTAACGGCTGATATTCTGGAGAAACATCAGATTAAAGGATTAGTGTTGGATGTGGACGAAACTCTCGTTCCCATTACGGCAATGAATGCTTCTCCTGAACTCAGCTTGTGGGTACAAGAAATTAGACCCGTGGTATCGCTATGGTTGGCAAGCAACAATTTAAGTGAAAATCGGATCGGTCGAATTGCTGATTCTTTGAATCTACCATACATCACGGGTGCGGCTAAGCCGTCCCGCCGCAAGTTGCGAAAAGCTGTGACGGCGATGAATTTGCCGGTGGAACAGGTGGCGATGGTGGGCGATCGACTTTTTACTGATGTTTTAGCAGGCAATCGTTTGGGTATGTTCACTATTTTAGTGGAACCAATGGTTGATGCTGGGTATGCGCTTCGTAAGTATCCGGTGCGCTCTTTTGAAGTTTGGGTTTCTCAAGCTTTGGGGGCTTCTCTGAAAATTAAAGATTAAAATTGGGCATCGGGAATTGGGCATGGGGCATGGGGCATGGGGAATTAGTAATTAGGAATTGGGAATTGGTAACTAATGGCAACAGACAACAGTCAACAGTCAACAGTCAACAGTCAACAGTCAACAGACAACAGTCAACAGTCAACAGTCAACAGTCAACAGTCAACAGTCAACAGTCAACAGTCAACAGTCAACAGTCAACAGTCAACAGACAACAGACTAAAACTATTGTTGTTAAAATTGGAACTTCGACTCTGACTCGATCGACTACAGGAAACTTAGCTCTTTCAACTATTGCTGCATTGGTCGAAATTTTAGCTGATTTGCGGCAGCAAGGCCATCGAGTAGTTTTGGTTTCTTCGGGTGCAGTTGGGGTTGGCTGCGCGCGCTTGGGTTTGACGGAACGCCCGCGAAACATTGCTATGAAACAGGCTGTGGCGGCTGTGGGCCAAGGGCGACTGATGCGGGTGTACGATGACTTGTTTACTACTCTACAACAGCCGATCGCTCAAGTATTGCTCACCAGGGGTGATTTAGTGCAGCGTAATGGTTATGTTAACGCTTGCAATACTTTTCAGCAACTGCTCAGGTTGGGCGTGATTCCGATCGTCAATGAAAATGATACTGTGGCGGTAGACGAGCTTAAATTTGGTGATAACGACACGCTTTCGGCGCTAGTAGCGAGTTTGGTAGAAGCAGATTGGTTGTTTGTGCTCACAGATGTCGATCGGCTGTATTCCGCTGATCCGCGCAGCAATCCCGACGCGCAGCCGATCGTCCTAGTCCAAAGTATGGCACAGCTAACAGAATTTCAGGTGCAAACAGGAGATTCCCGCAGTGGTTGGGGAACCGGCGGTATGGTGACAAAAATTGAAGCGGCGAGAATAGCAACTGCATCGGGAGTGCGGACTGTCATCACTGACGGCTGCTTTCCTGGTAATATCGAGAAAATACTCAACGGAGAGTCGATCGGTACTCAATTTGAGCCTCAACCGCGCCCTGTAAACGCTCGCAAACACTGGATAGCTAACGTGCTAATTCCGGCAGGAAAACTATATTTAGATGCGGGTGCTGTCAAGGCAATTTCCCACGGCGGAAAATCGCTTTTAGCTGCGGGTATTGCTCAAGTAGAAGGAGAATTTCAAGCTGATGATTCCGTGCAGTTGTGCGATGCTGCCGGCAAGCAAATTGCTAGAGGGCTTGTGAATTATAGCAGTTTAGAATTGAGACAAATCCAGGGCTGCAAGTCAGAGAAAATTGCTGAGATTTTAGGCTATGCCGGCGTAGAAACGGCGGTACACCGAGATAATTTAGTGATTGTTTAAACTAACAAATATCGAGACAGTCGATCGGGCAATGAGCGAAGGTAGAAATTGAGGATATTTGCAGCACAGTCTTGCAAGAATTTGTTTGGCTGTGTTGGAATAGCTCGTTCATCGCTTCTGTAAACAGTTCAAATACATTTTGTGCTAATTCTAAAGCTGCTTGGCATTCCGCATTAGTAAGTTTGATCTCTGCTAAAACTTCCAACATCTCTGGCGTGTTTAAAAGGTGATAATTTTCTAAACCCCCATAACCTCCTCCAAAATCAACATATTCTTTTTGGGTAACTTGCTGTAATTCCATTACCACTGCAAGCGCCGCCTCAAAAAAAACTTTTGCCGTTCCTTCGAGGACTTCCACTAACACCAGTTTCTCAATGGGAGAGGCTTTCCAAGCGTAGCGTTCAAGCACTGAACAGAGCGATCGAGTTTTTTTAGTTTCTTCACCCCAAAGCAGTCTGAAGTCGCCGTAACTCATTAATTGGTTTAAGCCTAGTTCCTCTAGGTATTCTAGATAGTCGTGCCAGTAATAGTTTTTTTTATATGTATATTTATTAATTAGTTCCTGAACTTTGCTATTACTAGAAGATTCTCGCAATACATATTTATTTAAATCGCTCAATCCCACAGCCAAAGGAGCGAGTACAGGTGCAAAAATTAGTCGTTGATTCGCGTGGATGTGTTTATTGGCTAGAAAGTCAAATAAGGGCAATTTTGCAAACTCTTGCTTTTTGGGTTCAATGAATGCTACAATGGATTTCATACTTTTTTCGTCTGAATGGTGGCTGTCAAGATAATCTTCATACCTCTGTTAATTATCTATATTTTTGACACTAAATCATTGTGTTTATTATCATACATATTTGTATTTGAGATCATAGGTAAGAGTGTTTGCAGTCACAGCAAATTGTGACTGAAAGCATCCAGGATACAAGCCCCCGGATTCATCCGTGGAAAAATAAAAAACCTGTATCCGATGAAACTTGCCCCCCGAATTGATCCGTGGGGTCAATACTTCAATTCTAAAATCTAAAATCTAAAATCTAAAATCTAAAATCGATTGACTTGTATCATATTGTGCCCGAAGTTCGAGCATCTTGTTCCCTAGAGATAAAATGTTCTACATTTAAATTGCATATTTCGGGCGTTGCTTAAAGCCACCCCACAAGAGTTTGATTATTTATTGACCGATAATTTAAAGACTGATTAACTTAATATAGGCAAATGATAATTCTGCTCGAACTCCTAAAAAATGCTGTTTACAAAATAGGGATGCTCCCGGCAAATCAGTCCTAGACGCATAGGAGTCTCCCAACCAGGTTTCTTCGGAGATTCATCGCTGCTCAACAAAAATTTTTCTGAGAAACCCGGTTTCTTTAACCATTGGTTTTATTGGTTCTTCCCTCTTTTCTCTTCCCTCTTCTTATTCCTTCTTCCTTCTTCCGGCGGCCATCAGCCTCCAAATGACAATTTCCAATTCTCAGAATTGCCTTTAGGTGCGTTGTGAGTTACTCTATCTTTTGGATCAGTTAACACAATTATAGGAGTTAATCTTGGAACGGACTTTTTTAGCGATTAAGCCAGACGGCGTACAACGCGGACTCGTCGGCGAAATTATCGGTCGTTTTGAAGCCAAGGGCTTTAAGCTAGTTGGTATGAAGCTAATGACGGCGAGTCGCGAACTAGCGGAACAACATTATGATGTTCACAAAGAAAAACCCTTCTTTGCTGGATTGGTAAACTTTATCACTTCAGGCCCTGTAGTGGCGATGGTGTGGGAAGGCGACGGCGTTGTGGCGTCGGCGAGAAAAATCATTGGCGCAACAAATCCTCTGAATGCAGAACCTGCGACAATTCGGGGAGATTTTGCTGTCAATGTCGGCCGTAATCTGATTCACGGTTCTGATGCTGTCGAGACTGCCCGTGCGGAAATTAGCCTTTGGTTCAAGGAAGAAGAATTGAGTGCTTGGACACCTTCTTTAACTCCTTGGATTGTGGAATAGTTTTGATATTCTCCCGATTGATTAATCGGGAGATATAGCCTTTCTCAGATAGATGATATCGATTCCGGTTGCAGCGTCCGTAATTGTTGACTGTTGACTGTTGACTGTTGACTGTTGACTGTTGACTGTTGACTGTTGACAAGGGAAATATTTTACACCTAATTTCCACCTCCCAGATTCATGTGTGGAGTCAAATCTAAAATCTAAAATCTAAAATCTAAAATCTAAAATCTAAAATCGACTGACTGTTGACTGTTGACTGTTGACTTGCTGTCAAAAAAATGAAATTTGCGCCAATTATTTGTTGGCCGCTTGATTCGACTTTACGCCCGATGAATCGCCGATTTGAGATCATTCCGCCGCAGCCGGAATTGATATGAAATATCATGTGGCTGACTCACTCATCACCGTAAAATATAGAATAGTTTGAGATTTCTTCTAGTTACCAGGAGTTTCTTGATAACTAGAAAAAAAACGTTAATCGGAACTTAAAAACTCCAAATAATTATTAGTCAATTCTTTGACTGCTAATTCGTAAAACTGCTGACCTTGTTCGGGGGTTGCTAAGCCCGGATTTGAGCCCATTCTCCCGTCGGGAAATCGGCGGCGGAAGTCAGCAGCACCGAAAATTTTGTGCCCGGAAGCGACTTCTTCCGAAAGCGGAGCTTGCTTGATTGCTTCTGGATAAAGGTACTGGGTTAAGGCGATTTCGCTGGGGGTGGCGTGGGAACCTTCTTGGTTTCCGTACAATTCTTTTGCTAGTTTGTAGACTGAGCCGCACATGAACCAGTTGCCGATTTGACACTGGATTCGATCGGCATTCGGTAAATTTAAGTCAGACAAATGCGCGTAAGTCTCGGAAAATGCTGCTTTCATGGTGGCAATGTTGCCACCGTGACCGTTGATGAAGAAATATTTCTCAAATCCCGCTTTTGCCAAAGATGTGATGTAATCCCTGATTACCAGTATCAGCGTCTGCGGTCGGAGGCTGATTGTGCCGGGAAAGCTGGTGTGGTGCAAGGCCATCCCTACATTAATTGTCGGGCCGATTAAGGCATTGGCAGCTTCGCCGACACCGCGGGCGATCGCCCTGGCAGCAATGGCGTCAGTCCCGATCAAGCCGGTGGGCCCGTGCTGTTCGGTGGAGCCGATCGGGATAATTATGCCTCGGGAGCTTTCGAGATAAGCTTCTACCTCCGGCCAGGTACTCAAATGCAGCAACATGATAGGCAGTCTACATAATTTTTACTTGCTATCGTCGATCGTAGCCGGCACGGGAAGAAAAAGGAATTTGGAGCAACTTATTATTGTATTCTTAAAAAAAGCTCTACAGTGCGATCGCAACTTTACCGTTATATTACTTAACGTTAATAATTTAACCAATTGATTACCAAAATTTTACCTTTTAATAACCTTTTAAGAGTAGTATAACAAGCATATCCCTATAGATTGGGTGTTATGTGGTCAATTAACAGCGGGCAATGTTTTATGAAATTAACACCGACCCCGAAAAATGACCAGACTTCTGTGGCCTGGACACAGGCAGACAGCGCGGCTCCGGCAACTGCTCTACGGCTGTATTCCTTGCATGAGCAAGTAGCAAAGGTCGAGCGCGTGTCTGTGGGATGGACTGGCGAAGGATTCTAAGCGATCAAACAAATGGCGATCGTACAAACGATCGCAGCGCGAGAGTGCCTCAGCTACTGAAGAAGGTACCTCGCGCTAGCCACATACAAACATCACTCCCACTGATATTTATGTCTTCTGCTGAATTAAGCGAAAGTCCTTCAAGGTTGGCTGTTGGACAAGCCGGCCGTATCTTGTTATTGGAAGGTGAAGACCTGTTGCGGGAAATGCTAGCTTTAGCCCTTAAAGAACAGGGCTATGAGGTGGTGGTTACTAGCGACGGGCGCAATGCCCTGCCTTCTGTACAGGCTTCTTCGTCATACCACGGTGAATTTGCCTTCAACCTGTTAATTATGGATTCAATTAACGGTTTGGATCTGTGTCGAATGTTACGGCATCAAGGAAATCCCGTCCCTATTTTGATTATCGGTGCTAGAGGAAGTGCCAACAATTGCGCTTTTTACCTAGAAGCCGGATCGGATGATTATCTGACCAAGCCTTTTGGAATGCGGGAGTTTATCGCTCGCTGTCGGGCGCTGATGCGGCGCCAGCGCCTCAGTCGGTTACCGGAACCGAGGACGCTGCAATATAAGAGCATAACTCTGTATCCTGAAGAGTGCCGCGTGTTGGTTCGTGGTCTGGAAGTGAAATTTTCTCCTAAACAGTTTCGCTTACTAGAACTATTTATGAGTAATCCCCGGCGAGTTTGGTCTCGCGATCAGTTGCTGGAAAAAATTTGGGGTCAAGATTTTATCGGAGACAGCAAAACAGTTGACGTTCACATCCGCTGGCTGCGCGAAAAGTTGGAAATCGATCCGGGCCAACCGGAATATATCATTACGGTACGCGGGTTTGGCTATCGATTTGGTTAAATTATTAAATCAGTTGTAGAGTGGCAAATTGCAGTCGAATAGACAAATAAGGACACAACATTTTTGTGTCCTTATTTGTCTATGGAGGGTGTGCAATACAATAGCTTGGAGGTGCAACCAGTAGAGCTATTCCAGCGACTGTTGCCGTTCTCTTTTACCGTGGGCGATCGGTATAAACTCACCTCTTGCACCATTCTCAGGAACAGGCAAGATGCCTGTTCCACAAAGAGTGAATTTTCTTTCTTGTGGAACAGGCATCTTGCGTCAGCAACAGGCTTTTCGGCCTGTTCCACAAAGAGTGAATTCTCTTTCTTGTGGAACAGGCATCTTGCGCCAGCAACAGGCTTTTCGGCCTGTTCCACAAAGAGTGAATTTTCTTTCTTGTGGAACAGGCCGAAAAGCCTGTTCATAAAAAGCTTATTGAGAATGGTGCAACATCTCAGTATAAATCAAAACTCCCCCGTCCACTCCCAACAATGAAGTTTCCAGCAATCTCCTGCAACCGCAACAGCCGCCACCATATCTGAACCGGGAAATAATTCAATTAAAGACCATCTCGATGCTTCTTCGGGGTTGTCTTCAACATTTAACAGCGCTGCAGGTTCTCCTGGTGCGAGGCTGACATCAAACTGATTCAGGGGAATAGAAAGTCCTTTACCAACTGCTTTGATATAGGCTTCTTTGCGAGTCCAGCAGGTGAAAAAGGCTGTGGGTTGGAGATGTTCTGGCAGCGAAAGTAACACAGAAGTTTCTAAGGGTGAAAAAAACTTTTCAGCAATCTCCAGACAAGAAAACTTTGGATTTATGCCTTCAATATCGACACCAATATCTCGATTTTTGGTAATCGCAATTAGAGCCATGTTCCCTGAGTGAGACAAATTGAAACGCAGGGTATTTCCACCTTGGGCGACGATGAGAGAAGGTTTGCCGTAGGGATTGTAGTCAAAGCGCAAAATGTGAGAATTTATGTTAAGATAGCTACTCAGAATCGCTCTCAGCGCCCCACGACTCACAATAAATTGCGATCGATCTTTGGGAAAGTGAAAACCCTCGGCTTTTGTCCGCTCGTCGGTAGAGAGAGTCTCTTGTAAACTCTGCAAGCAAGATTCTGTTTGAGCCAGAGACACGCGCCAAACATGAATTTCGCCCAGATCCAATGTCATGTTTTGCGGTGGGGACTTCCACGAATCAAAAGCAGCAATCATGTATTTATCTTCTTTTCTGAGTCACCTCATCCAGCATTCCCAGAAACAGGCAAGATGCCTGTTCTACTTTGAGAAACAGGCAAGATGCCTGTTCTACTTTGAGAAAGATGCCTGTTCTACAACAGATGAATTTCAATTGCAAGGGTCAATTAATCCAGGTTTGTACAACTTTTCCTGCTAATTGCTGTCCCAACCAAGGCGTATTTGCCGATCGCGACTTCAGACTTGACCCGTCAACAGTCCAACTCATTGCCGGGTCGAACAAAATCAACTCAGCAGAGACTCCCGGTGCAACCGTGAGGGGGATTTGTCCGAGACAAACGGCAGGGCCTGCGCTCAAAACTCGCCACAGTTCTAAAGCCGAAAATTCGCCAGTTTCTACCAGTCCGTGCCATAGCAAAGGCAAAGCTAATTCCAAGCCGATCGCCCCCGGCGGACTATCAGCAAAAGCCACAGTTTTCTCCTCATAAGTATGCGGGTTGTGGTCGATCGCGATCGCATCAATTACCCCATCTTTCACAGCTTGAATCAGCGCTAATTGGTCGCTGAGATTGCCCAACGGCGGTTCTAGGTGTAAATTCGGATCGTAGCCCAACGAAGCAGTCAGAGCATTTTTCCCGCCGGAATCTTGAGAGTTTCCTGAAATTGCCCCGACATTCAACAGCAAGTGCATCCAAGTCACACTCGCAGTCACCGGCAAACCCCGCGCCTTCGCATCTCTAATCAATTCCACGCTGCGCGCCGTAGAAACGCGCATAATGTGTACCGGAGTTCCCGCAGAGGCCACCAACTCCAGGATTGCCGCCAAAGCCGAAGTTTCCGCACTCGCCGGAATTCCCGGTAAACCCAACCGCACCGACACCGCACCCTCCCGCGCCGCGCCATTTCCTGCTAAAGTTCGATCGCACGGCCACAAAGCCACAGACTTGCCCAAAGGCTGGATATACTCCAGCAAACGCCTCACCAGAGCCGGATTAGACAGCGGCAAACCGTCCGCAAAACCCACCACTGCACAGGAGGCCAGCTCGCCCAACTCTGCCATCTGCTGACCTTTAACGCCCGCTGTCAGCGCTCCCCAAAAATACAAGCGGGGCAGCCCAGGCGACAAATTGCGGATATATTGCTGCAACAAAGCTAAACCGGCCAAATTGTCAACAGGTGGCGAGGTATCCGGCAAAATCGCCACTCGCGTAAAACCGCCAGCCGCGGCAGCCTGCATCAAGGATTCCAGGGTTTCTCGATCCTCAAAACCCGGTTCTCCGCTGTGGCTGTAGATATCTGTTAATCCCGGCCCCAAAATCAGTCCCTGGCAATCCCGCACTTGGGTGTCAGCGGGAAACTCAGCAATTTTTTCTGCAATGGCTTCGATCTGGCCTTCGGTAATTAGAATATCAGCGATGCGATCGCTCCCTGAAACTGGATCTAGCACTCGTACATTTTGTAGCAGTTCGCGGCTCATATAACAGAAGGAAGTTCGGCAACGGATTATGTAACGGATGTAACGGATGTAACGGATGTAAAGGATAGAAAGAAGAAGGAAGAAGGAAGAAGCAATCCAGCGCATTAGTTTCAGGAATTAAGAACTTCCTAAGCGTCGGGCGCGGTTGTTATCAAAATTCAAACTTTTTTCAGGCGCGAACCCGTAGCGGTGGGCGTTCCTTCCGCTACGGGTTCGCGCTCAGCACTTTACTAATTAGAGTGCTCCGGCTGCTGTTTTGTCAAAAACGCCGCCGCTCAAATGAGTTGTGACATTCATCGCTTGTAATACCGGCAAACCATCCGGGCCGTGGGGATAATCAATCACGCTAACGGCTCCGTTTCCTTGTTTGAATTTCCAGAAATGTTCTGGTTCCAAACCGAATAGGTGGCAGAGAATAGCTTTGTTAATGGCATCGTGAGCAACGACAATTCCAGTACCAGAAACAGATTGTACAATTTCTCGCCAAGATGCGATCGCCCGCGTCCAAACTTGCTGCAAATTCTCTCCTTCGGGCATTTGGACTGTTTCTGGAGATGTTTTCCATTCCTCTAGCAAACCCGGATAGGATTCTTCTATTTCTGATTCAAACTTTCCTTCCCAAAGTCCGTGGCTGATTTCTCTCAACTCATCCCGGAGTTCGAGTTGCAAACCGCCGTGATATTGGAGAATAATTTCCGCAGTTTCTTTCGGCCGCAGCATCGAACTACTAATCGCAAAATCTAATTTTACATCCTTGAGAAATTCTGCTGCCCGCCTGGATTGTTCGCGGCCGTTATCGTTGAGAGGTACGTCTATTTGCCCCTGAAATTTACCGGCTTTATTCCAGTCGGTTTCGCCGTGACGCACCAGCAACAAGCGGGGGCCTTGGTGTCCGTCCCTCGGTTTGGGAAAAATTTCCCCGGTATGGGAAGTTAAATTCACTGACTCTAATTGAACTGCAACTTTCTTTTTTGGCTCTCCAAGTGCGTCGTTGGTAACAGGGTAAGTTCCAAAATTAATGACGCTAATTCCGCAATTTGACTGTTGAATTGATTGATAGTAATCAGGGGTAATTTCCGACGCGGTGGCGATGAGAGCGCGGTTGATTCCGTTGTGACCTACTACTAGAATTGTGCCGTCTTGGTGGCGCGATAAAAGTTCTTGCCAAAAATGACGGGCGTTAGCAAAAATTGCCAATACGGGAAAGTGTTCGATTTCTCCGTCAGCAGATGGCAGTTTCATGGAAAATTTGTCGGGCTGTTTTTGCCACTGCTGATATGCTTCGGGGAATTTGTCGATCGCATCTTGGCGCAGCATTCCTTCCCACAGAGGCAAATCGATTTCCATCAAATTATCAGTTGGCTGGAGTTGTGGCGGATTTGTCAAGCGCGACAGGATGATTTCCGCTGTTTCTTTGGCTCGTTGCAGGGGACTGGTATAGGCGGCATCAAAGGCGATACTGCTGAGTGTGTCGCCTACTTGCAGGGCGGCGCTGCGGCCTGCTTCTGTCAAAATTGATTTATCGAGGCGGCCTTGGATGCGGCGTTCTTGATTGTATGTGCTTTTGCCGTGACGGACTAAGATAATGCGAGTCATTCGATTTTAGATTTTAGATTTTAGATTTTAGATTTAGCCTGTTACGCGCTTCGGGTGCGCGGTGCGGATATTACCTCATACATCGCGGGTGGTTACTCACATCTTGCACCATTCTCAATTACTTGTTTAGGAACAGGCAAGATGCCTGTTCCACAAGAAAACTCAATTCTTTGTGGAACGGGCATCTTGCCCGTTCTTGACAATGGTGCAACATCTGAGTTATGCCGCACTACTCCTGTAGGGTGCGCCATAAGCACCGTTGGGCTAAGGTGTGAACCTTACGCATACATGGCGGAGCGAGGATTTGTGGCGTAAGTCTTGTTGAGGCGAGTCAAAAAGATGAGCCAGTGAAATTTTACCAGTTGTCGGGATACTCTCGTCTGCAACGACCTATGATTAAAGACGGAAAAGATTTAGCCACGGATTCGCGCGGGACGGAAAAGCAGGAATGACACTGAAGCGGGTTATTTTAGGTATTTTAACGGCGATCGCGATCGCCCTGGTCGGTTTATCTTTACTTGCTAGTTGGAATCAGCCGCAAATTCAAAGCCGGCTGGAACTCTACCAGACAAATTTGCTGCTGCACGCCTCGGAGTGGCAAGGAGAAAATAATCAGAGTGATAATTTAAGTTCGGCGCGCACCAATATTGTCGGTGCAGATCCTTTAAATACGGCTTTGACGCAATATCAAGAAGCGCGAGACTCGACTCGCAAAACTCTCGAAACATCTCAAGCACAAGTTAAAGAAATTCAGTCTGCCATTGCCTCTAAGTCGGAGGACAATACTCTGAATTTGGCTCAAAATAAGGCGGCGTCCGAGTCGATAAAGCAACAGTCAGTGCTGCTAAATGAACTTGACTTGCGATTGGGAATTTTGCAGGCAAGCAGTGGCAAAACTGAGGCAGCTCTGCAAACTTGGAAAAATTTAGTTGAGCGCTACAAAACTAAAAGTGATGATGATTCTTCGGTGGAAACTGCTCAAGTTTTAACGGGAATTTGGAGCAATCAGGCTCAACTGCTGCCGGATGCTGAGCCGAGCATTCAAAAGTCTTTGGATGGCTGGTTTCGCTATCGCGCTCTAGCTCAACTTTACAAGCTGCAAGAACGTTCTAAAGAGCTGGCGGCGCTGCAAGCAGCAGAGCAAGTAACGGCCCAGCAAGCTGTAGAAAAGTTGGCAATTATAGTGGGCGTTCCGGCGATCGCACTTTGTATTGGCACGGTTTTGTTGGTTGGTTTGACCGTGCAGTGGTTGTTGCAGCGGAAGCAGTTAGATACAGCAGGTTCCGGCCCGGTGTTGGCGCGAAATGCGAGCTTGACTTGGGATGTGCCTTGGGACGGCGAGATTGTTTGGCAGGTGCTTGTAGTCGGCTTTTTCTTTGTCGGGCAAATCTTGATTCCCTATTTGTTGCTGCCAGTTTCTCTGGCTGTTTTAAAACTCAACCCAGCTACTTTTGACCCGCGCGAGAAGGCTTTTTATATCTTTGCTACTTATTTGTTGCTGTCGGCTGGGGGGCTTTCGGTACTGTATTTTTCGGTCAAGTCTTTTTTGCCTTTGCCGGAAGGTTGGTTTCGGATTAATTGGCGGGGAAGTTGGTTTTTGTGGGGTTTTGGCGGCTATTTTGTTGCTTTGCCTTTGGTAGTTTTGGTGTCGCTAATTAATCAGCAATTGTGGCAGGGACAAGGTGGCAGTAATCCGATTTTGCCGATCGTTCTCGAAGGTAGGGACAACGTGGCTTTGGCGGTGTTTTTCGGCACTGCTGCGATCGCGGCTCCGGTTTTTGAGGAAATTGTGTTTCGGGGCTTTCTACTGCCTTCTCTGACTCGCTATTTGCCTGTTTGGGGGGCGATCGCAGCTTCTGCTTTCTTGTTTGCTGTGGCTCACTTGAGTGTCTCTGAGATTCTGCCTTTGGCGACTTTGGGTGCGGTTTTGGGGTTTGTGTACACGCGATCGCGCAATCTACTTGCTCCTATGCTTCTGCACAGTCTCTGGAATAGCGGTACTCTTTTGAGTCTGTTTCTTTTGGGCGGCGGCGCGAGTTAATTCGGACGGTTGTTAATAATTGTGAATTAATCGAGTTTTTTTGACAGTTTTCGTGGGGGCGATCGACTCTTGCCAAAAACAGCAGTAGGATGTTCGGTGCGCCCCTGATATCTAGCCCGCTAAAATAACCGGAATTTCATTAGGGACGGGTTCACCCTAATCTGTAATCTCAGCCACAGATCCAGATAGACCCGCCCCGGTCGCTTATTTTAGCGGAAAAACAGGGTTTAACATGGAAGTAATATCTTATTGGCTGAGGATTGAGAGACTCACCGGGGCGATCGAACCAAGCGGAAGTTGACAATCCGGCTAATTTATAGGTAAATTTTAATTTAGGATGAGGCTTAAACCCCATGAGCAATTTGAACAGCCACAAGTTAGAGGGAACGCCGAGTTGGATGCGTTTCGCACCCTACGCAGCCTTGGGTCTGTTAATATTTTCTTTCAATTCAGGCAGCGAACTCAATTATTTCTTGAGAGGCTACTTGGTGATTATGCAGGCTCAAGTCGGTATAGTTCTGCTGTATTTGGCGATGTCTAAGTTTCGCAAAAACCCAAATAAATGAGTAAAAATTAGTAAGATTACTGAACTCGATCGTTAAAGGTAGAGATTTAAAGGTCGATCGCGGAAGTTAAAATAAAAAACTGGGGAAAGTAAAAATGGTAAAAGATAAAAGCGTAGCAGTTGTGTTAGCTTTCTTTGTAGGAGGTTTCGGAGTTCACAAATTTTATTTGGGCAATAACTTAGCAGGGGTATTATACTTGCTATTTTCTTGGACATTAATTCCGTCAGTTATCGCATTTTTCGATTTTATCGGCCTGCTGCTGATGTCGGAACAAGCTTTTCAGGTTCAGTACAATGGCGGTACGTTGCCGTCGGGGTATGCCCTCAGAGCGGCAAAAGATGTAACCGGGGCGATCGGCGAATTAAAAAAACTTTACGATATGGGCGCAATTACGGCCGAAGAATATGAAGAAAAACGCCAAAAACTGCTCCGAGAATTGTAATTAAGAAGGCAGAAGGCAGAAGGCAGAAGGCAGAAGGCAGAAGGCAGGAAGAAGGAAGTTCGGCAACGGATTATGTAACGGATGTAACGGATGTCAGTCCGATGGAAGTCGGAAGAAGGAAGAAGGAAGCCCACTATTAAAAAAGTGGGAGTGAAATAAGTAAGTGTGAGAGCACAACTATTTAAGGATAAAATTAAAGTGTCTCAAGATTTATACTGGCTGCGTCAAACTCCAAACTGGGTGTGGTATTCTTTTATTCCCTACTTCGGCGGATTGGCGATCGCCTATGCAGGCCAAAAGTCAAATATTCGCAGTTGGATGGGATGGGGTGTTGCCATTACTTTAGCAGCACTAGCGGTATCTTCTTCAACTAATTTGGGTACGATCGTTTGGATTGCTCAAATTGTCACTGCTTTTAGTTTGAAAAAGCGCTATCTGATCAAAACTGCACCCAGAGGTTTATTGGTTCCTGCAAGTCCGACGAATGCCGAAGAACTGGCAAACGTGCGCGGCAAAATAGATATTAATGAGTGTACCAAAGACGATATGGTCAGAATCTTGGGTTTGCCGATCGTCTACGCCAACGATATTGAATCTTTGCAAAACGAAGGCTACATTTTTACCCACGCCGAAGAGTTATCAGAAATAGCCGGAGTTCCCGAAAGTCACGTCCGACGCATCGCCCCGATGATTTGCTTCAGCTACAATTATCAAAAAGAATTGCAGTTTACTTGGAAACGGTTAAATATTCTTTCGCCGGAAGAGTTAATCGCCAGCGGTTTAGATCGATATGTTGCGGAAAAAATAGTTAGAGAAAGGCAGAGAAAAGGCGCTTACAAATCAGTTGTAGAAGTAAAGCGGCGGACGGGACTGCCTTTTGATTCATACCGCCATATTTGTTAATTTACAGTTGTTAGCACGAACAGCTTATCACAACAAAATTAGAAGTTTAACGACAAAATTTGTCGAAGTGAACGCCGGAGTGGAAAAAGTAATCGGGTGGTAATTCTCCTGGACTTGCTTAAGTGGCAATTTCAACCGGATCAAAGAAGTGGTACCATCTCTAAAATCTAAAATCTAAAATCTAAAATCTAAAATCGATTGAGGGATTGAAACCACTGTGGAAAAGTTGCGGGTTCGCGACTATTCAAACATCGACTGGGAAAATCTGATTGCAGAAATAGAAGACATGGGGCGAAGTGAATGCCGGAGTTTAGAGAGTAATCAGGTGGTAATTCTCCTGCACTTGCTCAAGTGGCAATTTCAACCGGATCAAAGAAGTGGTACCATCTCTAAAATCTAAAATCTAAAATCTAAAATCGATTGATTTTCTGGCAGATGAGATGATTCAAGGGTAGTATGGCAAAAAACTCGATCGCCTCCTGGTAATTGACATTAAATGCACCGGCTGGCAAAAATCTCCCCCTGCAGGCGGGCAAGCGCGAAATTATAAAAAAAGTATTTATAGCAATCCTAAGTGATTTTCTAGATATGTAAAATCTGAAAGTCTTGCTATATAAGAAGTCTAGGAAGACAAGAAGGCGTGGTGTTGTGAGACTCAGATCGGATTGCTATATCAAAAAACTGGGTTTAAAACCCCGTCCTTCTAGGACGACTTTTATGTAAACTTTTGTTGTACCACCTCTTACTTTGTGCCAGATGATGTAGCATAAGGTGGGAGGTAAAACAATGCTAGTCTTCGAGTTAAAAGCTTACGGAAAATCAAGCCAGTTCACGGCAGTAGACGAAGCAATTCGCACTGCCCAGTTTGTTCGCAATAGTTGTTTACGCTATTGGATCGACAACAAAAAAGTGAACAAGTACGATTTGAACAAATACTGTGCGGTATTGGCAGCATCGTTTCCGTTTGCTGATGAACTCAATTCGCAGGCTAGGCAAGCTAGCGCCGAACGTGCTTGGTCTGCTATCTCCCGATTCTCCGACAACTGTAAAAAAGGAACTCCCGGCAAAAAAGGGTATCCAAAATTCCAGAAAGACTGTCGTTCTGTCGAGTATAAATCGACTGGCTGGAAACTTGCAGACGACAGGAAATCGATTAAATTTAGCGACAAAAAAGGAATTGGCAAGCTCAAGCTAAAAGGTACACGCGATCTGCACTTCTACCAAATCAACCAAATTAAACGGGTTCGATTAGTAAAACGTGCAGACGGTGTATACGTCCAATTCTGTATCGATGTCGATAGAAAGGAAAACACGGAGCCCTCTGGCAATACCATCGGACTAGACGTTGGGTTGAAAGAATATTACACCGATTCAAACGGAGTTACGGTGGAAAATCCTAGATTCCTGAGAAAAGGTGAGAAAGTTCTCAAGCGTTGTCAGCGTCGCGTATCCAGAAAAACTAAAGGTTCCAAAAATAGAGGCAAAGCTAGACAGATTTTAGGTAAGCAGCATCTCAAAATAAGTAGACAACGCAAAGATCATGCAATAAAACTTGCACGGTGCGTAGTGAGCGTCAAGCGACTTGATAGCCTACGAAGATTTGAGAATCAAGAATATGGTGCAAAATCATTGCTTAGCTAAGTCTATTAACGACGCATCTTGGTATCAGTTCCGCATCTGGCTTGAATATTTTGGAAAAGTATTTGAGCGGGTAACGGTTGCGGTAAATCCGCAATATACCAGCCAAGAATGCTCTAACTGCGGAGAAGTTGTTAAGAAAACGCTGTCCACAAGAACGCACGTCTGCAAGTGCGGGTGTACCTTGGATAGAGATTTCAATGCAGCCAAAAACATCCTAAGTCGAGGATTGGGTACGGTAGGGCATACCGGAACCTTTGCACTTGATGCAAGTAACGCTTTGGGAGAATCAATCTCTACTTTGGCTGGAGAAATCCTGTCTCAGCAAATTGACTCGTAGATCAAAGAATCTCTGTGGCTTTAGCCCGGAGAGTGTCAATGAAATGCAAAACGACACAATAGTAGCAGTACCGCTAACATCAAATTATGTCTGACTCTCCTCCATCCCAAATCTCCCCAGAAGCTGCACCGGAAAGTGTTGCTACCGAAAACCGCAGTGCCAAAACTAGGCAACTGTTGGGCATGAAAGGGGCAGCTAGCGGGGAAACTTCCATCTGGAAGATTCGCTTGCAATTGATGAAACCGATTACCTGGATTCCCTTAATTTGGGGCGTGGTGTGCGGGGCGGCGTCTTCTGGAAACTATGTGTGGAACCTAGAGAATTTCTTGATCGCAGCCGCTTGTATGTTGATGTCAGGGCCGTTGTTGACCGGGTACACTCAAACTTTGAACGATTTTTACGATCGCGACATCGACGCCATTAACGAACCCTACCGTCCGATTCCCTCCGGTATCATCTCGATTCCCCAAGTAGTAACGCAAATATTGGTATTATTAGCCGCTGGCATTGGGGTGGCTTATGCTCTAGACTTGTGGGCGGGTCATGAATTCCCGATAATGACTGTTTTGACTCTCGGTGGCGCGTTTCTAGCTTATATCTACTCTGCGCCCCCGCTGAAACTCAAGCAGAATGGCTGGTTGGGAAATTATGCCCTGGGTGCTAGCTACATTGCCCTGCCTTGGTGGGCGGGTCAAGCTTTGTTTGGTACACTAGATCCCACGATTATGATCTTGACCCTGTTTTACAGTTTGGCAGGGCTGGGGATTGCGATCGTCAACGATTTCAAAAGTGTTGAGGGCGATCGGCAATTAGGGTTAAAATCTTTGCCAGTGATGTTTGGCATCAGCACCGCAGCTTGGATTTGCGTGTTGATGATAGACATCTTTCAAGCTGGGATTGCAGGCTACCTGATCAGCATCCACCAAAACCTTTACGCTGTCATTCTGCTGCTGCTGATAATTCCCCAAATTACTTTTCAGGATATGTACTTTTTGCGTAATCCCCTGGAAAATGATGTTAAATATCAGGCAAGTGCTCAGCCTTTCCTGGTTTTGGGTATGCTGGTAGCAGCCTTGGCACTGGGTCATGCGAGTTAAGCAGAGTTTTGAGGTTTGAGTTAAAAAATTTTGAATTCAAAAAATCTAATTCACTTCTCAAAAAAATACCAAGCTCTGCATTGTTAAGAAAAGTTTTGAATTTGAGTTTTGAATTAAAAAGTTTTTAATTCAAAAAATCTAATTCAAGGCAGCGGGTTATTCAAGAAAAAATGTCGAATTAAAAATTAAGAATTAAAAAAGCTAGCTTTTTTCAATTCTTAGTTTTTAATCGGACTTGATGAGGTGTGAAGGTCTGAACGTGGCAGAATTTTTCTCAAATATCAAAGATACATTGAGCAAAGTCACTAACGCAATAAGCGGTAATTCCGATCGAGAACCGCCGAAGCCTGCGAAGGGCAATAAGCTCAACTCGCCGGAATCGGAGGCGGAATTTTATACAGGGACAACGGCCCAAAGATCGGAGTATGTGGTATCAGAAGATGCTGCACCTCTAGAAGAGTCTGAATTAGAATCAGAATATTTAGAATCAGAATATTTAGAACCAGAATACGCTCGATATCCAATAGTCAACCGCAGGTGGGAAGGGTTGAGGCGCTTAATCGCTTGGTTGGAAATTGAACCTCAAGTTACCAGCTTGCAAACCAAGGGAAAAGAATTGTTGCGGCCGGGATTAAGTTTGCTGGGAACTAAATCACCCAAAAAATCGGATAGTAGCCAATTGCGGGAAAATAGCGCACCGCAGAACACCGAACTGCAGAGACATACGGAACTACAGGAAATTAGCGCACCGCAGGAAAATAGCGCACCGCAGGAAAATCCTAAAAAACGGATCTCCCGTCGCCCTAGATTTTGGATAAGTTTAGGTGTGGCCAGTATAGGCGGGGGCGCTTTAATCTACGGTTTATGGATTTTGTACACCTTAGACAAAGGTTTGCCGGATGTTAACGATTTGTCGGCCTTTAACCGCGACGGGACACTGACAATTAAGGCGGCAGATAATACGATTTTGTTGCAGTCGGGGCCTGCAACTAGAGATAAACTGAAACTTCAAGAAATTCCCGAAATGTTGGTTAAAGCTTTTATTGCCATAGAAGACCGCCGTTTTTACCAACATCGCGGGGTGGATTATCAAGGTATTGTGCGATCGATTGTTTCTAATTTGATAGCAAGAGATTTAGTGCAGGGCGGCAGTACAATTACCCAACAATTGGCTCGCGTTGTTTTTCTCAATCAGGAAAGAAGTATTAGGCGGAAGGTTCGGGAAGCTCTTTTAGCTCAAAAAATAGAGCGGGAGTTGAGTAAAGACCAAGTTTTAGAAAGATATTTAAATCTGGTTTATTTGGGTTCGGATGCCTACGGAGTGGCAGATGCAGCTTGGGTTTTCTTTAGCAAAACAGTCGATAAATTAACTTTGGCCGAGATGGCAACTTTGGCGGGCTTGCCGCCGGCACCGAGCGAATATTCGCCTTTGGTTAATCCCGATATTGCTAAGAAACGCCGCAATCTGGTGCTGCAACAAATGCAGGAAGCAAAGGTAATTACAGAGGTTCAGGCGAAGGAGGCGATGGCGGAACAGATCGCCGTTAAACCAAGTCCGCCGAAGCGATTTAAAGTAGTCGCGCCTTATTTTGCTAGTTACATTCGGAAGGAATTGCCGCGCTATGTTTCTCAGGATGCTTTGGAAGCTGGCGGTTTGACTGTCGAGACGACGGTGGATTTGAAGTGGCAGAAAATAGCGGAAAAGGTGGTTAAAGATGCGATCGAAGTTGATGGCCGCCGTCAGGGTTTTGAACAGGCGGCTTTAGTTTCTATGGACACTAAGACTGGGGAAGTTAAGGCGCTGGTAGGAGGTGGAAATTTTAAGGAAAGTCAGTTTAACCGTGCTACGCAGGCTTTGCGGCAGCCCGGATCGACGTTTAAAGGGTTGGTTTACGCAGCAGCGATGGCGGCTGGTTTTTCTCCCTATGACAGTTACGAAGACGAACCAATTATTATCGACGGCTATCAACCGAATAATTATGGCAAAAAATTTAGCGGTTGGCGATCGATCTCGGATGCTTTGACGAGTTCGGTGAATGTCGTAGCTGTGAAGGTGTTGATGGATGTGGGGTTTGAACCGGCGATAAAATTAGCCAACGATATGGGAATTAAGTCGAAATTGAGTCCGATTTATTCCTTGGCTTTGGGTTCTTCGGAGGTGAATTTGCTGGAGTTAACCAATGCTTACGGTACTTTAGCATCGCAAGGGAATTTTATTGAAGCCCACGGAATTAAGCGGGTGATTAATCAGCGGGGAGATGTGATTTATCAGGCGAATTTTAAACCGAAGCGGGTTTTGGATAAGGATAGTGCTGCGATTACTACTTGGATGTTGGAGGGTGTGGTGCAAGACGGTACGGGGGGGCCTGCGGCTTTAAACGATCGCGCTGTAGCCGGCAAAACCGGTACTTCGGAAAATGTCAGGGATTTGTGGTTTATTGGTTACATTCCACAGGTTGTGACTGGGGTTTGGCTAGGGAATGATGACAATTATCCCACCTGGGGAACTAGCGGTACGGCGGCCTATAATTGGCGCGATTTTATGAGTCAAGCTGTTAAGGGAATGCCGGTTGAGAAGTTTCCGAAGTTGCCGGAGTTGGAGGGCCGCAAACGCAGTATTAAGCCCAAACCGGTGGAGCCTAAGAGGATTATTCGCGGGATGATTGTGAATGAGGATGGTGCGATCGTACCGTACAATCCTAATCCTGAACCGAAGTATTACCCACCGCAAGAGCCGGCTTATCAAGAGCCAGCTTATCAAGAGCCGGCTTATCAAGAGCCTGCTTATGAAGAGCCAGCTTATCAAGAACCGGCTTATTAAACTATCGGTTTGGAGTAAGGACTTTATACCAATTTAATGTGAAGTTGCACATATCTCGATCCCCCTCGCATCCCCCTTAAGAAGGGGGACGAAAGATCGGAATCTTGTCCCCCCCTTAGTAGGGGCGGTGCCCCCGTGCCCGCCCTTGGCTAGGGGGGATCGGATTCTACGGGGCCTCATAAAAAATTGGTATTACTCGTTTTTTAATTGCTTTAGCCTCACCATAAAAAAGCCGTCCATGTGATGTCTGTGCGGCCACACTTTCACCCATCCTTCGGGTGATGGCTGTACGGGTAAATCAATTGTTGGCGGTTCTATTTCCCAGTGAGGATTGTTGTCTAAGAACGATCGAATAACAGTTTCATTTTCCAAGGGATGAATTGTGCAAGTTGCATAAACTAATACGCCGCCGGACTTGACAAATGTCGCTGCATTTGCTAGCAATTCCGATTGCAGTTGAGATTGTTGTTGAATGTTTTCGGGCGTGTGATGCCAGCGGGCGTCGGCGCGGCGGTGGAGGGTTCCGAGGCCAGAACAAGGTGCGTCTAGTAAAACTCTGTCTGCGAGGTTGACAAACTCTGGGAAATGGCGGCTGTCTCCGGTATGAATTTTAATAGATTTCATCTGGAGTCTGTCTGCATTTTCTTTAAGTTTTTTGAGTCTGCTGGCGGTTTTGTCGCAGGCATAAATTGTCCCTTCATCCTGCATTAATTCGGCGCTGTGGGTGGTTTTTCCCCCCGGCGCGGCGCAGGCGTCGATAATAGTTTCCCCTGGCTGGGGCGCTAGTAAATGGGTGACTAATTGAGCGCTGCTGTCTTGGATTGTCCACCAACCTTCGCTGTATCCGGGGAGGTTTTGAATTGCGCCGATGCTGCCATTTAGTCTTAATGCTTGGGGCAAGTTGGGGATTCTGCTAGTTGAGATGTTGTGGGATTTGAAGGCGGTTTCAATTTGGGCGATCGAGCTTTTTAAGGGATTGATTCTCAGGTCAATTGTGGGGGATTGGTTGAACCATTCACAGAGTTGTTCGGTTTCGGTTTCGCCTATTTGTTCGATCCACAATTTTACCAACCATTCGGGGAAGCTGTGCAGAATTCCTAGGCGTTCGACGGTTGATTTATAATTCGTAACTGTTAATGGGTTTAAGTTATTATCTGTTAAACGGATGTATTGGCGCAACAAACCGTTGACAAAACTGCTGAGTCCTGAAAATCCGTTTTCTTTTGCTAGTTGAACGGTGGTGTTGACGGCGGCGGAGGGGGGAATCTGGTTGAGATATTCGAGTTGATATAAACCTAAATGTAAGATGGTGCGGAGTTCTGGCGGTTGTTGGGAGGATTTCTTTGTTGCTAGTTTGTCGATGATGAAGTCGATCGATCGCATTCTCCTGACGCTACCGTAAACTAATTCTGTCACTAAACGCCGATCGAGGTCGTTGAGTTGAGAATTGCTGAAAGCGCGATCGAGTGCGGCATCTGCGAATGCACCGCGGCGGTGGACTTCGCGGAGTGCGAGAAAGGCTATTTGGCGGGGATTTTGCATGGGGAATTGTTGATATGTCAAGTTATTATAGGTGATTCAAATACCCGACGGTTGAAACCGCGTCTACACAGACAAAACTCGCCTTCGCTAGTTGAAGAAACCTAACGGTTTAAACCGCCGGTGGTCTCTAAAAGTTTCAAATTTCCTCTGGATTGATGCCCATTTCTCGCAATTTCTCGGATAGGCGATCGGCTTTTTGCTGTGCTAACTCTTTATCTTGCCGTTCTTGTTCCATTTGTTGCTGTGTTAGTTCCATTTGTCGCTGTGCTGATTCTTGTTGTCTTGACAACTCCACATAAGACAAAAACTTCTGTCCATCAGGCCGATAAATTTCCAAGTCTCCCGATTCAGTTTGAAAACGGATCTGCAAACGCGGACTCACCCAACCATCCATTAATTCAATATAGTTGAGTTTTCCATCAGAACGCAGCCAACCAATTAATTCATTATCCTCTGGACTGTAGACATAATATTCTTCGACTCCATAATCCTGGTAGAAATTAAACAGCTTAAACAGTGCTCCGATTCGATTTCCGGGCGAGAGGATTTCAAAGACTACTTGCGGGGCGATATTATCTTCAAGCCACTGTTGGTAGGAACCTCTGTAACCTTTCGGCCTGCCAAACACTACCATCGTATCAGGTGCTTGGCGAGTTTTGTTATCTCCTTCCACGGGATACCACAGCAAATCACCTGCTACAAAGACATTTTCGTTGTCTTTGTATAAGGCATCTATTCCGCCTTGAATGGTGACAATTAGTTCAAACTGTTTTGTATTGTCTGACATGGGTTTGCCGTCGCTGTCTGGGTAGATGATTTCTACTGAGGTTTTAGTTGGAATTGTTGCGGTCATGGGGATGAGTCCTTTGCTAGTATCATCAATTTCTATTTTATACCTATTTTATAGGACTTACCCACGGGACCCAGAAACCTGTTTTTTTTACGAAAATACTTCGTTCGTACTCGAAGATTAGGTAAAAAACCCGGTTTCTTTGTCGGAGTGCGTAAGTCCTGTTTTACTTATTCGGGTTTTGTTGACACCAACGGTTCTAATAAATTGCGTTCTTCAATGGGAAGTTCTAGCAAAACTCGTCTGTCGCCCTTGGTTTCCTTATAGCGGACAGCCGCTTTCAGCAGGCGGATGGGAATTTGAAATTCTTCGTACTTGCTGGTTAATTCTTGCCACAATTCTAACCAAGTGCGTGCGGCTTTGTCGCTTACCATTTCTGACATTAGCGCGGGGATGTTTCGCACAATCCCATTTCCTAATATTGAGAGACATTTGTGTTTTTCGTAAACTGCAATTAGGCTGATAATGCGAGTTTTAGTTATCGGCTCGTGCGTGTTTGCAAATAGGTTGCGGGTAATTAAATTGGCATCTTCAGAACTAACTTCCTCGTCTGATTCAATGCGTTGGAATGCGTCGTCTAAGGCGGCGAGGCCTTCATCCCAACGATTTAATCCGAGAATGGCAATGGCGCGATGGAAGAAGACATATGAATATCGATCGCCAAGTTCGATCGCTTTGTCGCAAGATATTAAAGCTTCTTCATAGCGGCCGAGATTATCCAGCGTCCAGCCTCGGCTAAACCAAGCCGACTTATAATTGGCATCAAGTTCGATCGCTTTGTCGTAAGATGCTAAGGCTTCTTCATACCGTCCGAGGTTGTTGAGTACACTGCCTTGAAGATGCCAAATACTTGCACGATTGGGGTCAAGCTCGATCGCTTTGTCGTAAGATACTAAGGCTTCTTCATAATGATCGAGGTGATTAAGTACAAAGCCTCGGTCAACCCAAACCGAGTTATAATCGAGTTCAAGCCCGATCGCTTTGTCGTAAGATAATAAGGCTTCTTCATACCGTCCGAGGTTCTGGAGTACATGACCCCGAAGATACCAACTGCTCGCACGATCGGATTCAAGCTGGAGCGCTTGGTCGTAAGATGTTAAAGCTTCTTCATAACGTTCAAGGTTGTCTAGTACACTGCCTCGAAGATGCCAAATACTCCCACGATTGGGTTCAAGCTCGATCGCTTTATCGCAAGATGCTAAAGCTTGTTCATAGCGTTCAAGATTTTTGAGTACATAGCCTCGCATACACCAAGTAATTGCATGACTGGATTCAAGCTCGATCGCTCTATCTAAGGATGCTAAAGCTTCATCGTAGCGTTTGAAGTGGTTGAGTACAGAGCCTCGATTGTTCCAACTCCACACATCATTGGGGTCAAGCTCGATCGCTTTGTTGTAGGATGCTAAAGCTTCATCATAACGTTCAAGGTCGTCAAGTACACTGCCTCGACTTTCCCAAACCGACGCATCATTGGGATCAAGCTCGATCGCTTTGTTGTAAGATACTAAGCTTTCTTCAGAGCGTCCGAGGTTTTCAAGTACACTACCTCGACTGTCCCAAACCGACGCATCATGGGGGTCAAGCTCGATCGCTTTGTCGTAAGATACTAAGGCTTTTTCATAGCGTTCAAGGTTGTTGAGTACAATGCCTCGCATATGCCAAATAATCGCACGATTGGGTTCAAGCTCGATCGCTTTGTCGCAGGACGCTAAGGCTTCTTTATAGCGATCGAGCTTGTAGAATACACTGACTTGCATCATCCAAGCTTCCCAATCATTGGGGTCTAGCTCGCTCGCCCGATCTAAGGATTCTAATGCTTCATCATAACGTTCGAGTTTGTGCAAGCAACTTGCTTTTTCCAACCAATCATGTGCCTGACCGCGAATTGCCAACAGTTTATTTGCTATATTCAAAGCCGAAACATAGTCTTTCTTCTCTTTTAAATTTTCAATTTCCTGCACGTAAGCTGCCACGCGAAGGTTTTCATAATCATCTGCTTCTCTTGCCTGAAGTGCACGCAGCAAATATTCTTGCTCAACTACAGCATTAGGCGGTAGTCTTTCCAGATTGAGATGATAATTCAAATGACTTTTTTCAGAGCTATTATCAACTAGCTGTTTCCCGATAGGAGTAAATCTTATGCCCTTACCTTTTGGGAATGGTATAATCACCTCCTGAACCGGATGGGATGACCTTCGATCTACCCTAGCTACTGCCATATAATTTTTGGGAAATGGTATTACTCCCAAGGTATACAATCGCTGTTTCAGCTCTTCTTGCGTGTACCACAACCGCAAAAAATCCACAATCAAACTAATCGGCTCGCCCCGATGCTTCTTCACATCCATGCAAAAGCGCATCAGCACTTCTTGAAGTTCATAATACGACTCGCGCCCGATCGACTCGCTCGTCACATAACCCATTCCCGACAGTTGTTTGAGTTGGCTGGATGCTGTCTGATGCGTCATAAAACAGCGTTGGGCAATCTCTTTAACCATCACAGCCCCGCGCCGATCGCACAAAAATTCAACTATCTTTCGTTGCTGCGGCGAAAGCCACGCCATCCGCGCCTGATAGTACGGTGTCAATTCATCCAGCGTTTGCAAAAACGGTTTTACCAGTCGATCGAGCGAGTCGCGGGTCAAAAATTCCGCAAAAATCATATAAACGCGGTGGTTGCCGCCAGCCAAGTGATGGATTGCTTCAATTCGAGAACGTCCCTTTGGCGTTTCTATGAATAACTCTAGTTCTTTGTTGTCCTCTAATTTAGCGATATTTTTCAATAAGCCGACAACTTGCTCTAAATTTAGCTTTTCTAAATAATGGAGATTGAAAAAGTTGTAGAAAGGCGCTTTTTTATTGTCAATTCCTTTGAATAAATGCTGAGATGTCGCGAAAATCGTACAGAAATGATAAGTTTCTAAATAGTCTCGGAATTGCTGCTGCCCGCTGTCGCCCAACCCTTCAAACAAGTCATCCAAATTTTCTACAAGTAAAAGCAGAGTGCGCTCGGCCGCAAAATCTTTCAGCAATTCTGCTGCTTTCTGTTGAGCGGTATCGGGTAATTCACCGTAAAGCGATTCTACCCGATCGAACAATTCAGCCTTGTATTCAGCCGGATATTCTGATTGGAGCGATCGCAAAATTCGCAGGAGCAAATCGAGAAACGACGTGACGCCCCACTCTTCCTCCCGCAACCAAGCAATCAGCACTTTTTCCCGCAAATCCTCCATTTTGGAAACGCGGTGATACATTAGCGAGACTAAGTGCGTCTTCCCAATACCTCGCATCCCAATCAATAGGTGATGCTGCTCGATCGGCTGGAGGATGCTCAACCGGATTGACTCGACTAGCTCGTTTGCCAAATCGTGACGCTGCACCAACATCTCCTCTAAATCTTCGTGCTTCATCAGACTGGGCGTGAAGCGAGAAACAAGTGTACCTTTCATACTGTCAACCCCCTGGATAGTAACTGGGAACGAGAAATTCTGGTTGATACGTTTTCCATGAAATGCTTGTTATACAAGGCTTTTGAAGTTGGTACGTCTAATTTACCATATATTTAAAAAATGTACGTTATTTGTATTGTATATTTTTTAAAGCAGTGTTAGACTGCCCTTAACAAGCAAACAAGCGCCCCTAGCTGTTACTAGAGACGCTTTCGATCGCTTATCAGTTTTTGGGAGCCACTGGCTGCAACCAGTAGCACTCTCATGTTGTGTATGGTCTATATAGACCAAGGATTTCTCATGACTAATTATAACAGCGAACAGCTCAATCTGTTCACCCAGCCGATCGCAGTTACGGTGGAACTTGGTTGCACTGTTAAACGTGCCGCCCAAATAGTAGACCGCTCACCAAACTCAATCTACTACCAACTCAGGAAAAATAAACCGTATCTACGGAAGGGTGATACAGGTACATGGCAAATTGACTCGACAGGCAAAAAAGATGGCTCAATTCTTGTGAATGTTGCCATCATTTATTCTCCAACAGATAAGAATTGGAGACTTGCTTGAGCTCAAATCTCAAGGCTGCGTTAGTCCAAAGCTTAACGCAGCCTTCTGCCTCTTCGGTTGCTCAGGAAAACAGCAAGCAGAGCCTCCAAATCTGCGTCCCCAGGCAGAGCCAGGGAACAAGAAAAAATCTGAAAAATATTCCTTAAGACTTGTTACAATACACAAAACTTCATACTTTCCCCAACACTGGATGACCTTTTTCAACGCCTCCGAACCCCTAATCCGCTGCAAACAGGAACATCTCGACGTACAAGACATCGAAGGCCTGTTGCAACTCCGCTGGCAAATTGGAAATATTACTCTTTTCTCAGGATTTTATACCCGCATCGACCAAACTTTTCTGCTTTGGGGTTTGGTGACAGGGGGGATTTTTTTCACCGCTCAGTTTTTCCCCATCAGTTGGAGCTTTCAGGCGATTTTGTGGTCAACTTTGACTTTAGTTGGCACTGCGGTAATGGCTGTTTTGACTTTGTTTTGGGTAAGAGTCGAGCGAGTTAGCTGGATTCTTTACTCTTGGGCGATTTTGATGATAACTGGTTTGGTTTTGACCGATTGCAGTATTTTTGCCGGTTGGGCAGGTTTGTTGCTGCACCTTTGCGATTTGTGGTTGGGGTTGAGCGCGATCGGCTATTTGTTGACGGGACTCGGTTTGCGATCGCGCACTTTTATCCTCAGCGGACTAACTCATCTATTTAGCATCGGATTATTGCCCTTTGTCGCACCTTGGCAGTATTTGACAACGGGAATTGTTCTGGCAGGCAGTCTAATTTTGCTGTCAGAATGGCAGTGGGATATGCAATCGTCGATCGACAATACTTTGCTAAGCGCAGAACAGAAAGAATTTAACAAAATTCAACAGCAACTGCGACAGAGTGGCGCGATGGTATCCAAATAAATCACAAATGTAAAGAATTCTGTAGCACTGCTGACACTTTCCACAAATCGTACACAATAGTAAAGATACAGCATAAATAAAAAACAAACTTTAACCAGAACAGGTGTTTTGCTGTTTTACCTGTGAATCGCCAACTTTAGGGGAACGGTGTCCGGGAGGCGACTGGCTAACAATGCTGTACTTCCAACCATAAAAGTTAATTCCGGTTGAGAGTAGTTGTTAAAACAAAAAAAGTGGTGCAGGGTTTTTACCGTTTCCCCTGCTTCGCAGTCTCTGAGGAGAGGCTAAACCCTCTACTAGAACAGCCCGACGAGATTGACACAAGTTTTGACAGTTGCTCATGCCGATTTTTAAGTTCAGTGTTTAAGAAAATTGAGGAAATGCTCGCTGACGAGCATTGCAGGACTTAGGATTAAATAAGTCCTGCTTTAGTTTGGGAAATTTAAGTTCTGTTTTACTCTGACGTGCGTTTTCGCAATATTTCCCTTACTTCCATTAAAATCTGGCCCAACATATTTTTGCCGCTGCCATCTTTACCGCAACCCCAATAGTAATCAACCGGGGAATTTTCGACTATTTCCTCATCCGCAGTAGCTAGTAAAATTTCTCTAATTTCGGAATGAGTTTCAAATTTTCGGAGTACGGCTTTTCTCATGATATCATCTTTTACTTTTTCCCAATCTTTGCGGAGGGGACGAGAGCGATCGCGCCCCATTTTTGCGGCATCTTTCGGCGTTTTTGCTTGGCGAATTTGGTCACAATGAGCCGTTTGGGGAAACTTTTGTGCTTGAAAATAATGCTCAGTAGTTGGCCAATATTCTCCGTCTAACTCGAATCCATGAGTGGAAAAATTAGAAAAACAGCCGTATTCGCTGCCAGTGGTGTAGAAGTAGATAGGCATAAAGTCTGCGATTTCTATTTCGTTAATAATCTTGGTTGATCGTCAGTTTTACCTCTCTCGATTATCCACTATCTTCAACCGCAAATCAATAGTTTCAAGATGGGAACCGATGTAAGACAGCAGGGCGTAAATGAATACGATCACCCCTACCCTTTCCATAATTTCCTCAACAGAAGTCATCAAACCGTACATCAAGTTTCGCTGACCTACCGCATCTGCATAATAGCCAGTAACCATTTCCATGCCAAGTGCTCCACCGACATATATACTGCCTGCCAGTAAAAAACAATCCCTTGTTTTCCGGGGTAGGTGCAGGAGAAACTTGAGATAAGCCAGCCCAGTAACCACCACAAAAAGCGCCCCCGGAATTACCCAAATGAAGTAAAAAAATCCTCCTAAATGCAGTGCTTTTCCCAAATCGTTAATAATTAATATTTCGTGCAGACTCAAGATTTCATGTCAACAAAAAAATCCAAACATGAACCCCAGCGCTTTCCATTGCCCAAAATAGCGATCGCCCTGCTTCTTCTTAGCCGTAGCAATAATACCTAGCCAAATCGCGCAAAACAGCAAAGTAAATGACGAGTACCACGAAGGATAATTTATTTATCTGTCTAATTTAAATCAACTAATCCAGCGTTCTTAATAGTTAAAAACGTAGCGCAGAACTTGTATGATGCAACCAGCAACAGCAAAGAATAGAACCCAAATGCTGAGAGAGAAAGCAACTCTCTTCGGCGAAACAGAAATAAGGAATTTCCTCAACTTTTTGATAAACTAGAACAAGCAAAATCAAACTCTAAAGTAAAAAGTTAAAAATGGCAATAGCGGCGCAATCCGCCACCTCTGATTTTTATCTATAAAAAATTACCAATCACTGACAATGCACCTTCAAATTGAAACCTTCACTGTCCGCAAGCGGTTTGCCCTTACCATCAGCCGCGGTACAACAGCCCAAAGTACCAATTTATGGGTAAAATTAGCACACGAAGGCATCGAAGGCTGGGGAGAAGCTTCGCCGTTTTCCACAGGTTCTCGACCCCAAACTACCGAAATTCTGCTAGCCGCATTGCAGGAAGTTGCACCGCTGCTAGAAAAGTTTACTCCGTGCGATCGCCAAAAAATCGAACAAGTATTAACAGAGGTCAACTTACCCTCAGCCGCCCGCGCCGGCATCGACATGGCAATGCACGACTGGCTGGGCAAAAAAGCCGGCTTGCCCCTGTGGAAAATGTGGGGATTAGATCGATCGCGCATCGTGCCCACCTCCGTCACAATCGGCATTAATTCGCCGAGGAGTGCAAGAGAAAGAGTGCGCGATTGGTTTGGTAAAGATGCGACAGATCCAGCAAGCATCAAATACCGCGCCGTTAAGATTAAATTAGGAAATCCCGAAGGAATCGAAGCCGACAAAGCTATGTTAATAGCAGTGCTAGACGAAGCACCAGTTAACATTCAAATCAGTGTAGATGCTAACGGTGGTTGGAGTTTAAAAGATGCAATAGAGATGTGTCACTGGCTGGAAAAATACCAGATAAATTATGTTGAACAGCCACTTTCACCCGTCGCAGATATGGAGGAATTCTCAGAACTGTACCGTCAATCGCCCCTACAAATTTTTGCTGATGAAAGTTGCTTTAATAGTGCCGATATACCCAAGTTAGCGCACTGCGTCCACGGCATCAATATCAAAATGATGAAGTCAGGGGGATTGACTGAAGCAATGCGGATGATTCACACAGCAAAAGCCTGCAATTTGCAAGTAATGTTCGGCTGCTATTCAGATAGCGCGATCGCAAATACAGCAGCAGCACAACTTTCACCACTAGCTGACTATTTGGATTTGGACAGTCACTTAAATTTATTAGACGATCCTTTCACCGGTGCGATCGTCGAAAATGGGTGTTTGCTGCCAAACGGGCGATCGGGATTGGGAGTGCGACGAATTGAGATTGTAGAATAGAAGTATCGCTCAAAACCAATCTGGAGATAGTATGATACCAGTAGAATCAATAGGAGAGCAAATTAATAGAGAAGCCAAGCTTTTCTTTGAAGAACACAAGCCGCCGACTGATTTAATTTTTGATGATGGTGCAGAAATGGAAAGCAACCGCCACCGTATAGCAATGACCGTTTTAATCCGTTCCGTAGAACAAGGTTTAGCTAACCGGAACGATTTTTTTGTCGGTGGCAATATGTTTATTTATTACAGCGCTAAACAGATTCGGAATCAGGATTTCCGAGGCCCGGATTTTTTCGCTGTGTTGGGTGTTGACAGCAATACTTCCCGACAAGGCTGGGTAGTTTGGGAAGAAAACGGACGTTACCCGGATGTCATTGTGGAACTGCTGTCGCCGTCAACGGCAAATCAGGACACAGGCAAAAAAAAGGATATTTACGAGCAGGTTTTTAGAACTCCTGATTACTTTGTTTTCGATCCTTTCGAGCCGAATTCTTTGCAAGGATGGCGTTTAGATGTCACCCTGCGTTATCAGCCGTTAGTGCCCAACGAGCGGGGTTGGCTGTGGTGCGAAACCCTAGGTTTTTGGTTGGGCACTTGGGAAGGAATTGTCGATCGAGAAACAGCGACTTGGGTGCGTTTTTTCGATGAATCTGGCAATTTAGTTTTGTTGCCAGAGGAAGCCGCTCAACAGCAAGCCGAAGCCGCTCAACAGCAAGCGGAACAGGAACGCCAGCGAGCCTCGCGACTAGAGGCCAGATTGCGAGAATTGGGAGAAGATCCGAGTGATCTTACCCTGAACCCAAATCACAGCTAACACCTAATCGATTTTAGATTTTAGATTTTAGATTGAAGCTAAAATCTAAAATCCCCCTCTTGAAAGTGAATCAATGACTAAAAACTATCCGATCAAAAATGGTAAAGTTGCAATCCTGCTGCACGAGGGTATTCTTGGTTATTCCGGCAAAACAGGTTTAGCATTTTTGCGCTACAGCGAAGCACAAATTGTAGCAGTAATAGACCGCCAATGTGCAGGACAATCTTTGGCTGAATTAACGGGCATTCCTCAACAAGTACCGATAGTTGCGTCCGTTGCAGAAGCACTGAAATTTGCGCCGGATATTCTGCTAATTGGTATCGCTCCTTCCGGCGGTGTTTTGCCTGCAGAATGGCTGCCAGAAATTAATCAAGCGGTAGCAGCGGGTTTGTCAGTTGTCAATGGTTTGCACGCGAAACTTGCACCTTTGGTAACAGTTCCTTTAACCGAAAATCAATGGATTTGGGACGTGCGTCAGGAACCGAAATCTGTGGGTGCGATCGCCTCTGCTGCCGCAGCTAAATTAAGTTGTCGCCGCGTATTAACTGTCGGCACAGATATGAGCGTTGGCAAAATGTCAACCAGTCTGGAACTCAATCGCACTTGCTTGCGGCGGGGTTGGCGTTCCAAATTTTTAGCAACGGGACAAACTGGTTTAATGATTGGAAATGAAGGCCTTCCTTTGGATGCAGTGCGAGTTGATTTTGCGGCTGGTGCTGTCGAAGAAATGGTGATTAAATTGGGTTCTGAGTGCGATATTCTGCACGTAGAAGGGCAAGGTTCGCTATTGCATCCGGGTTCGACGGCGACTCTGCCGCTGCTGCGGGGTTCGCAGCCAACTCACTTAATTTTAGCGCACCGAGCCGGACAAACTAGCATTCGCAATCACCCGCACGTATCGATTCCCAGGTTATCAAAAGTGGTTGAATTGTACGAAATGTTAGCTGCTGCTGCGGGTGCTTTTGCAGGGGGAAAAGTGAGCGCGATCGCCCTCAACACTCATCACTTAAATGAGGCAAATGCGCTGTTAGCAATAGCTGAAGTTCAAGCAGAAACGGGATTGCCTTGTACCGATCCGGTAAGGTTTGGCGCGGAGGTTTTGTGGGAGGCGATCGACAGTTGATATGCTACAATTAACACCAACCAGCAAATAGCTACATAAAACTATGACACAAAGCATTCAAGCAAAAACACTGACACTGCTAGATGTCGAAACAAAATTTAATTTTCAACTTTGTGAAGATGAGCAATTCTTCCGGGAGTGGATTGACGATTTACCGGAAATTAGCGATGACAAAAAGCGAGCGCTCGACAACGTAAAAGCAGGTTATATCAACAGTGTCAAGTACGCGATGCTGGAAGATACCGTAAAAATGGTGGTACTGGCTCCCTTGCTATTTTTAGCAGATTTCTACTTGACTCCGTTTCATATAGAGGCAGAAAAATCAGTAGAACTGACTATTGAAGATGAAGATACAATTGTCAGGGGTAGCATCGATGTCCTGCTATTGCTGAAATCTTTTTGGGTAGTTGCGATCGAAGCCAAACGCTCTCAATATTCCGTTGAAGCTGGGCTTCCTCAGTTACTATTTTATATGCTGAATGACCCCAGCCCAGAACCAGTAACATTTGGGCTTCTGACAAATGGCAGCAGCTTTCGATTTATCAAAGTGACCAAACAAGGCACACCGCAGTATGCCGTGTCTAAACTTTTCGATATTGGGAGTCCAGGAAACGAACTTTACGAAGTCTTTCGCATTTTGAAGCAGCTAGCTGGTATAATTTCCAGTAACACCTCTTATACTTAAATACATAATATGGAACTAGATTCTGAAAGTAACAATAAATTCACTAAAGCTCACTTTGACTTTAACAATTTGCCCCAACTCACCAACCCTTGGCGACAGCTAAATCTACAAGGAGTAGCTTTAGGTTTGATTCGCTTGCCTGCTGGCGATGGCTACACATTTACTCACAGCCACGCAGAACAAGAAGAAGTTTATATTGTAGTTGAAGGCAAAGGCCTGATGGTTGTAGATGGGGAACTATTGACACTTGAGGGCGGCGATATTGTGAGAGTTTCTCCCGCAGCAAAGAGAGCATTAAAAGCTGCTGAAAATACAGCCTTGTTTGTTATCTGTACTGGAGGATTGGCTGCAGGTTATCCCAAGCAGCCCAACGCGCGCTATCTGATAGATGATGGAATTCCCGATTATGACGATGTTCCGCCTTGGTATAAGGGAAATCCCGAAATTGCCGAGAGAAATGTGCGGTTAAAAGAAAGGATGTTGAAAGCTCAATCCAAACGAGACAGTCAACAGGAATCACAATGAATGAAAGTTCTTTTTCGTGGCCGCCACAATGCGTTATCCGCCCGGCCTGTGCTCAAGACATCAAATCAATTAGAATCTTAGTGTGGAGCGCCAGACTCGATCCAACTCAGTTGCGCTGGGAGCAATTCTGGGTCATCCAATGCGAGGGAAAATTGGCAGCTTGCGGACAGTTGCGGAAATTTGCGGGGGCGCAAGAATTGGGCAGTTTGGTGGTGGCGAAAAATTGGCGCGATCGAGGTTTGGGAAGTTACCTCACAAAATATTTAATTCAACAAGCTACAGAACCGCTATATTTAGAATGTTTGGGAAAGCGACTCGCATCATTTTATACTCGCTTTGGCTTCGTAGAAGTTTCCGTACAAGAATTGCCACAGTCGCTTAAATTAAAGTTCGCTTTGTCTCAATTAGCTAAAACTTTATTCAAAATTCCTGTAACAATTATGCAGTATCCAGCAGGTTGTCTATAAGTATGACTTTTATGAATTTAAGATTCTGAATTTATGAATGGATTTTAAGTTCGACCTGTTCAATAATTGGATAACAGGGTGCGATCGACCTGCATCGATCAAAAACTCCTACCGCCTCCTGATATCTGCGTAACTCTCGATCGCCTATTAGACCTCTTGCAAAAATAATTAGGACGGGCTCTCCGGCCCATCCCACAAGAGTTATTTTTTCTTGGGAGATGGGCCGGAGAGCCCGTCCCATCAATTGATGAAAAGGATTTTTGCAAGAGGTCTATTGTCTAGGCCTAAATAGGTAGGTACACCTCAATATCGCATGGGGAGGGCGGGTGAGTTGCCAAGTTTACTTGCTTATATCATAGATCCGCTTACGGGCCCCTAATGGCGCACTGGGTGTCAGAAACCGGGTTTTTAGGGGTTTGGTGCGTCAGTTACGGACTAGATATGTATGGATATTCCGGATTGGGCGATCGAGACTGCGTAAGCTCATAATTCACTGTTGGCGGTAGTCCAGTTGGCTAAATTGGCACAGCCAGCAGCCTGATAGGTAGGCAGAAACCTCTGCAAAATCGTTGTTTGCAGGTTTCTCAGTGTCATGTGCCAGTACCAGACTCGGAAAGTGGACTGGCGATCGCCCCAAAGATATTGGACTCCTGGCAAATTAGTAAGTGTAAAGCAAGTGAGTCACAACCCAATCAAAACATAAAACCCAAAAATAAAACATTTTCACAGCAGCAGTAATGCGGAATCAGCCAATCTCTAATGTAGCTAACAACATCTACCCTTAAGGTAAATCCCACCAACTGCTCAACCACTAAATCCTTAATTCAATACCTCGGAATTACGGGATTTAGACTCCCCGCAACCGCTTCTCAAATCCCCTCAACATTTCAAAAATTCTTTGCCTTTTATCCTGATAAAACCACGGAAGGCAAGAACAATGAAATATCAAGGCAATCAATCAATCTTAACCGAGGAAATGCAGCCTCTCAAATAGCATAAACCGACAATTACACATCCCCA
This sequence comes from Microcoleus sp. B13-B6, assembly GCF_036705405.1. Lineage (NCBI taxonomy): Bacteria > Bacillati > Cyanobacteriota > Cyanophyceae > Oscillatoriales > Microcoleaceae > Microcoleus > Microcoleus sp. B13-B6. The sequence continues at coordinate 37,842 of NZ_JAUBUJ010000002.1, read as the reverse complement.
TATATTTTAACACAACAGGAGTAAATATCATGTTCAACGTAGTAAAAGCTTTCGGCTCGATTTTCTCTACCCAAGGATACAGCACAGCTAACAATATGCTTATCAAAAATTACGTCAACACCAATTTTAACTACTTCAACGAAGAAGCTGTCGTCGATGAATCGATTTACCCGAATCAAACAGGTCGCGTCCGCTTTCAAGGTAGCTGGTGGCCCGCACGGTGCGATCGCCAAATCACCCTCACACCGGGAGACACGGTTTATGTCATCGGCGTTGACAACATCACTCTGTTAGTTTCCCTCGCTCCGGCAGACTAAATCAGAGCATGAGAGACCTGGTAATCAATTTCAACCAGGAAATGCTACTTTTCAAAGAGCCTCAAATAGGCCATAAAACTTCGATATATTTTAACACAAAAGGAGTCAACAAAATGTTTAACGTAGTAAAAGCTTTCGGTTCTATTTTTTCTCTTCACACCTACAGCACAGAAAAGAATATCTTAATGGATAACTACATCAACACCAATTTCCACTACTTCAACGAAGAAGCAGTAGTTGATGAATCGATTTACCCGAATCAAACAGGTCGCGTCCGCTTCCAAGGTAGCTGGTGGCCCGCACGGTGCGATCGCCAAATCACCCTCACACCGGGAGACACGGTTTATGTCATCGGCGTTGACAACATCACTCTGTTAGTTTCCCTCGCTCCTGCAAACTAAACTAGAAAGTAATCTCAACTTTTTCACTGTCTGAGCCCCGACTTATTCAAGAAGTCGGGGTTCTGACTATTCTGTTTTTTTGTGGCTATTTGGCGATCGCTTCCACTCAACATCTGACGCAAGACAGCAATATCTGCCTCAGTTTATTTGCCAGTAGAAATATGGCCGATCGCGCTACAATAAAATGGCATTTTTGAGAGCTTGTTTGTTGAGGCGATCGCCGAGTTGAGATTCGCTACTTTCTCGGGTGACTGCTGCTTTTTCTGATGCCTTAGCGATCGGTAGTGGTTCGAGCAGTTGGGCTTGAGCTTCCTGAATTGAAGGGTAATTTTCAGCCCAGGATGAAATCGCTTCTGAAAGGACATCGATATCATCGGATAAGGGTTCAATTAGCTGCGCTAGTTCGGTTAATTGTTCGACCCCGAAGAGCGATCGCTGCTGAGTTAATAGTTCGATAAACGAGTCGATATTTTGTTCGGGGAGTGACATCGATTCCCGTTGGATTTTGTTAATTGTTTGGCGAACAAATTCGAGAGACAAATCTAATAATTGCGCGATCGTCTCTAAATTTATCCCCAACCCTATCGTGCGACGAATGGCTTCTAACTTCGCCTGCCGCTCACCTTGTTCGAGTCCTTCTTCTAAACCTTCTTGCTTGACTTCCTGGTAAAATCGAGTTTGTCTGAGTTCGCTTAAATTCAACATGGCGGCAATTTCCTCGCGGCTTTTCTGGGGGAGTTTGTAGACGATAATTGTTTCGATGAGGTTAATTAAATCGCGTTGAACGGTGGGATCGGATATCTGTTGTCGGGCCATTGCGATCGACTGGCGTGCTTGTTCTGCTGCTGTCTCTGCTGGCTCGATTACCAGTTTAACAACTTTGACTCCCAGCGATCGATCTGCGGCTTCTGGCAATTCATCGAGGTAAATCCGTTGGACGCGCTGACTCGTTAAGAGTTCCTGAAATTGCAGCATCTGTTCGTGTTCGATGCGGCGATTGGGATAGATGACAACCACGCGCCAAGGATTGAGGGGTTTGTATTGTCGCAGATAGAGAAAGAGTTCGCCAAAGATGCGGTAGTACAAGTCGGCATCGGGTTGAAACTGAACTTCAGCCAAGTAAAATGGTTTTTCAGGTTCTTCGGTTTTGGGGAGAAATAAGCCATCGATGCGGAATGCGAGTTGTTTGATTTCGCGGGAGGTGAATTCATAGGCGGTGGCTTCGTCTGGGGAACGATCTATCAGTTCAAAGAAGAAGCGGGGAAATTCCTGAAACAGGCTGTAGAAAATGGTGTCTGTTTTCATGAGTTGTCGATGCGAATCGAAGATGGGTACTATACCATGCCGAGAGAGAACTATGACACAAGAACCCATTATGGGAGAAATCGATTTTTAGGCAGGGCAACATTTTATGCTATTGTCAAACTTGATTTTTACAGGAAATTTGGTATAAAATGGTCGATAACAAAGATACTATAGAAGTGCCTTTACGACCTCTTGTTTGGATGGGAGACTCTCGCAAAAATATCCGCGAGTTTCCTGAAGAGGTACAAAAAGCGGTAGGTTATGCGCTACAACTGGTGCAAGCTGGGGAAACACCTTTGTCAGCCAAGCCCTTTAAAGGGGTGGAAAGCGGTGTGTATGAAATCGTCAAACGTTACGATACGGATACTTACAGGGCGGTTTATGCTCTCAAGATTGGTGACAAAATCTATGTGTTGCACGCTTTTCAGAAGAAATCAAAGCAAGGGATTAAAACCCCACAGGCTGATGTTGACTTAATTAAAAAACGCTATCAAGACGCACTAGCGAGGGAGGAACAATTATGACAGAAGAAACCATTTTTGAAGAAAGCAGCGGTAATGTATTTGCTGACCTTGGATTGGCAGATGCTGACGAACTTTTGGCGCGGGGTAAAATCGGAATTCAGGTACTTCGTCTGTTGAAACAGCGCAACTTGGAACAGCGTGAAATGAGCGAGTTACTGGGCATTCCACAACCAGAAGTCTCTCATTTAATGGAGGGAGAGTTTCAACGGTTCAGCGAGGGAAAACTACTGCTTTTCCTCAAGCGACTCGATACGGAAATTACTTTACATCTTCGCCCTCGTAATAAGGGAAATCAATCTGCTGAAATTGCGATCTCGCTATAGGACTTTGGGGAACCGATCGCCCTGTTGAATTTTTTCGCAAAGGCGATCGGGGACTTCTAGCTTTTATCTATTTCACTCTCCTCATCTTTCTGCAACGCAGCCAAGATTTGAAAGCACAGCCGAAGCAGAAAGAGCAGAAATCCTGCTTGGGGATTGAGCCAGGTGGCAACACCCACTACAGTAAACTCGATTACTTTGAGCCATTTTTTCTTATTTGAACTCTTCATGTTGGTCATCTTTGTTGAAACTCTCAACAATCTGCCAAATGCAAGATAGGAGGCTGGTTTTAGATACGATCGCCTACCGCTCAGGTTATGTACAAGTTTGTCCAAGTTACGATCGCGTCGCTATAATTGGAGAAACCTGAAACCACTACATGACAGAACGTACCGGGCGATCTCTGAGGTTATCGCCAACTCAACTGAAAAACGCGGACAGCGCATTAGCAAAATTTGGTAGCAAATCCGATTTGGCTGCTGAATTAAAGATGTCGCGTACTACCATCCACAAATTTTTCAAAGGTGAAGCTGTTCAGCGCAAGCAGTTTCTTTGCATCTGCAAAAAGCTCAAACTGAAATGGGAACCCGACGCTGAACAGGTTCAGGAGAAAGGTAAACCACCGAATTCACTGTCAAATCTGCCTGCCGAGAGCGTCAAAGATCCTGTTGATGCGTTGGTTCAGCAGGTACGATCGCGCCTCCACGATGACATCCAACCCTTGCACGGCAGAATGCCGCTTTGGGGTGTCGATCGTTGCGTGCCGTTGAGTGACTTGTTTGTGGATGTCAATATTCTGGAGGAACTCAGTAGTAGTCGTAGATCGGAATTGGATGACTTGTGGCAGGACTTTAGCCAAAATCGCAGCTACCGCAGTTTCGATCGCATTGGTTTGGGCAAAAAGCTAAAACGGGTATCAGGTTTAAAGGTGCTGGCAAAGAATGCGAACCTGATGGTAGTGGGCAAACCGGGTTCGGGAAAGACCACGTATTTGCAGCGAGTGGTGATGGAGTGCAACGCAGGTAATTTACAAGCGCACCGCATTCCGGTTTTGATTAAACTGCGAGATTTTGTCGAGGATGGGGGTGAGGTTGCCTACTCGCTAGAGCGTTATCTAGAAGGGTGCTGGCGGTTATCGGATGCCGAAACTCAATTGGCGTTAGATCGAGGTCGGGCGCTGGTGCTGCTGGATGGGTTGGATGAAGTGACGGGAGAAGATGGGAAGAGCATCGCCAAGGAAATCAAGCGGTTTGCTCGCACTTATCCGCAGGTGCAGGTAATTGTGACCTGTCGAACGCAGAGTCAGGAATCACAGTTTGAGCGATTTGATTATGTGGAAGTAGCTGATTTTAATGAGTCGCAGGTGCGATCGTTTTCAGAACATTGGTATAAGGCGGTGATGCGGGATGAGTCGGGGGGACTGGCAAAAGCGAAGGAGTTTTTAGAACAACTATTTTTAGAGGCAAATAAGCCGATTCGGGACTTGGCAATTACGCCGATTTTGCTGAGTTTGACTTGTGCAGTGTTTCACCCGACGGGGAAGTTTCACTCGAAGCGTTCTAAGCTTTATGAAGAAGGGTTGAAGTTATTGCTGGAGCAATGGGATAAGGATCGGGCGATCGATCGGGATGAAATTTATCGTGATTTGTTGCTAGAGCGGAAGCTGGAGTTATTGAGCTTTCTAGCAGTGAAGAAGTTTGAGCAAGAGCAATATGTGTTGTTTGAGCAGGCGGAAATTGAGAGATATATTGCGGAGTTTTTGGGAATTGGGCAGCGGGATAGTCGATCGGTGTTGAGGGCGATGGAAGCGCAGCATGGATTGTTGATTGAGCGATCGCAACAAATATGGTCATTTTCGCACTTGACATTTCAAGAATTTCTTGTAGCAAAATGGTTCATTCAGCATCAAGATTTGCAGCAACTCATTTGTTATATGTATCAAGGACATTGGAAGGAGGTATTCCCACTAATCGTAAGTATGTTATCAGCTTCTGATTCAGAAAAGTTATTGACATTGCTCCAAGATCGTATTAATGATTTAATTAAACATAATAAGCAGCTTCAAAAATTCTTGCTTTGGGCACAAAATAAAACTGATTCTCTCCGAGATGCCCGATATAAACCAGCAGCCATACGGTCATTTTATATTTATTTTGCAGAGATTCATTTTAATTGTATTCAATATTTTCTTCATCCTGCTATTAGGGATATTCTTGCCTATAAAATCGATCCTAATTTTAGGCAAGATGTAGCTGATAGTTACAAACGCCACAATACCGCTCCTAGCGAATTTGTCTTTAGTCTGTCAAATGACATTGCAATTGATATTGCTTTTGCTCTTCTTTTTGATGCCGATGTTCTATTAACTTGGGCTATCAGGTATATGCAACAAGCTATAGTTGAGCTTGAAACCCCTCCTCAGTTAAAACTCGTTCTACAGTCTCTTATAGATGATATTTTACTTGCTCTAGTTACCTCACCTACAGAGTGGAAAAGATGTAGAAGTATAATGCGCTCTATCATGATTAAGTATCGTAACATTGGACAACATAAAAGATTTACTAATTCTCAGCAAAGTCTGTTTGACAAGTATTATAATGCCAATGTATTGTTGTGGAATTGCTTGCATTCAAGTAATTGCAGCTTCGCAATTAGGCAACAAATTGAAGACGCTCTACTATTACCGATCACGGAAATCGAAAAACGCAAACTGGAAAAAGCAGAGTAGGGCAATTCGCTATAAATCCTGTCTTATCTAATTTCGGCAGGGTTTATTTCAATAAACCGTGCCTTGAGTATGCTTAAATAATCTTAGACACTCGCTAACCATATTTAAACCAGTGAACTTTCAATCAGTCATTGCCACCTTAAACAAATTCTGGAGCGATCGCGGTTGCCTGATCGCCCAATCCTACGACACAGAAAAAGGTGCAGGAACCATGAATCCCCACACCTTTCTCAGAGCAATTGGCCCCGAACCTTGGTCAGTCGCCTACATAGAACCCTGTCGCCGCCCCACCGACGGACGCTACGGCGAAAATCCCAACCGCTTCCAACATTACTATCAATATCAAGTTTTAATTAAACCCTCTCCTCCCAATATCCAAGACATCTATTTAGACTCCCTCAGAGCATTAGGAATTCGCCCAGAAGACCACGACATTCGTTTCGTAGAAGACAACTGGGAATCGCCCACCCTCGGAGCTTGGGGGGTCGGCTGGGAAGTCTGGCTCGATGGCATGGAAATCACCCAATTTACCTACTTTCAACAGTGCGGTAGCATTGACTGTCGCCCCGTCTCCATTGAAATTACCTACGGACTAGAACGCCTCGCAATGTATCTCCAAGAAGTCGATGCCATGACGAAAATTCAGTGGAAAGATGGCATCACTTACGGCGACGTTCACCTGCAAGGAGAAATAGAACAGTGTACTTATAACTTTGAAGCTTCCAATCCCGAATTGCTGTTTACTCTATTTGGACTGTACGAGCAAGAAGCAGAACAATTGACCAAAAAAGGATTGGTTTTGCCTAGTCTTGATTATGTGCTAAAATGTTCTCACACTTTCAATTTACTCGATGCTAGAGGTGTGATTTCGGTAACGGAAAGAACCCGCTACATCACCAAAATTCGCAATTTGGCCCGGCGAGTTGCTCAGCTTTATTTGGAACAGCGCGAAAAACTGGGTTTTCCTTTAGAAAAAGCTGTAAAAGTTTGAGTTTGAGTTGGATTGTGGGGCGGGCATCTTGCCTGCCTTAAGAAGGGGCAAGATGCCCGTTCCACAAAGAGTGAGTTGGATTGGGGAGTGGGCATCTTGCCTGCCTCAAGAACGGGCAAGATGCCCGTTCCACGAAAGCCATATTTTTAATTAATTAAATGCCTAATTATTCGGAAAATAATACAGAAACAAATCCTCAACTGCGAATTGATAATGTTAGTTTAAAAACACCGATCGCCTCAAGTCATTTGTTGGAAAATATATCATTTCAGGTACAGAAGGGATCTCGCGTGGCAATTGTTGGCCCTTCAGGTGCGGGGAAAACAACGCTGTTGCGGTTGCTAAATCGGCTCAGCAGTCCCACCAGCGGCTCGATTTATCTGGAAAATACAGAATATCGCCAAATACCTGCGATCGAACTCCGCAAACAAATCACCCTCATCCTGCAAGAATCCAAGCTTTTGGGAATGTCGGTGCGAGAAGCATTGGCTTATCCTTTGAAGCTGCGGGGCGTGACTTCATCAAACATTGCTGAGAGAATTAGCGGGGCGATCGAACAACTGCACATACCCCAAGAATGGCTCAATCGCAGCGAATTCCAGCTTTCCACAGGCCAAAAACAGCTCGTGGCGATCGCCCGCGGCATCATCCTACAACCAAAAATCTTGCTTTTAGACGAGCCAACATCTGCCCTAGACGCAGGAAAAGCCGCCCACCTTTTGCAAGTATTGATACAGCTAACAAACGGCCAAACCACAATTGTAATGGTAAACCATCAATTAGAATTAGCCGAGCAATTTAGCACGCGAATTCTGCATTTACAGCGCGGAAAGCTCATCGAAGACTTGCCCTCTCATCAAATAAATTGGGTGCAACTGCGGCAAAATTTAATCCAAGCAGAAGCAGAAGCTCAACAAGAATGGTGAACAAACTAAAAAACATTTTCTGCGACTAGATACGCGGTGGAAATCCCAGAACCTTCTTCTAAATTCGCTTGGTTTAACCTCTGGTTGCGTAATTAATTTGGATGTTTTAACCGCAGAGGGCGCAGAGGGCGCAGAGAAAGAGAAGAGAAGAGATAAAGAGAGAAGTTTACCAATTGTTGAGGATTGCTAGAGATACAGTCAGATATTAGCTTTGGGAATGTTGTTTAATGTTGGCATTTGTGCTTTTACGCTAAATTGTTACTGCGGAATTAAACCCATTTTTTGATAAAGTGGCCGGACGAAGTTTTTTAAAGCTGGCAACTGTTTGGTAAAAACTATCGAGCCTAAAACACAAATTATACCTCCAATGATGACTGTATTGGGAGCGCCGATATAATTTGCCAATCCGCCGCCAACTAAATTCCCAAACGGTGTCACTCCAAAAAATGCCATCGTGTATATGCTCATCACTCTTCCGCGTTTGTCATCTTCCACAATTGTTTGCAAAAATGTGTTTCCTCCTGCAAATTGCAAAATGAAACCAAACCCCACAAACAACATCATGATTAATGACAGCCATAAGACGCGAGACAAACCCAAACCTATCAGCCCGAATCCCATAATTGCTGGTGAAATCGCAATCCATTTGCCGATGCCAACTACACTTTTGCGCGAAATCAAATAAATCGCCCCCCCAAAGGCTCCGACTCCCGAAGCAGCCATCAAAAAGCCTAGGGCTTCTGGGCCGCCGTGCAGGATTTTGGTAGCAAAAATCGGGACTAAAACTGTGTGGGACATTCCCGCAAAACTGACTAATGCTAATAGCAGTAAAATTGCTCGAATCGGGGGAAATCCGAAGGCATAAACGAATCCTTCTTTTAATCTTTGTAAGGGTTTGGTATTAGTTGCTGCAATATTACGGGCTTTGATCTGCATCGCTAATAAGCCTGCAATTACAGCGATGTAGCTGAGTCCGTCAATGAGAAAGCAATAACTTGGGCCGACTGTAGCTATCAGCAAACCTGCAATTGCTGGGCCGATTAATCTGGCCCCGTTGAACATGGAAGCGTTGAGGGCGATCGCATTTGCTAAATCTTCTTTCTTTTCTACAAGTTCCGGCACAAAAGCTTGCCGTGCCGGCGCGTCAAACGCATTAATTGCGCCTTGAAAGAAACTCAGTACCAGGATCTGCCAAATGTTAACGACTCCTGTTAGCGCTAAAAATGCTAGCGCTAAGGATTGAACCATCGCTAATATTTGAGTGGCAATTATGACTCGGTGGCGGTTCCAGCGATCGATTAAAACTCCTGCAAAAGGCAGTAAAATTAATGTGGGGATTTGACTTGTAAATCCCACCACGCCCAGCATCCAAGGTGAATCGCTCAAATTGTAGACAAGCCAAACAGTAGCGACTTGCGTCATCCAACTGCCAATCAGTGAGAGGCCTTGTCCTGCAAAAAACAGGCGATAATTTCTCGATCGCAGCGCTGGAGGAAGTTCTATTGTTTTGATTTTTGCTAGTAGATTCATGCTGCAAGTACGGCCTTAGCAATCCTATTTGATTGGTAAACATTTTTTTGGGGTAGCGTCCCTGAGCCTACCCCTAATTAGCTAAGGGCAATCATCGGGGGACGGCCCCTAGACTCATTATGACCGAAAAATTGGGTTTAAAGCCTCGTCCTTCGCTTGACGGCTTTTTTTGAGCTTAAGGCTTCTAATGAGCTCCCTTAGAGCATCTGATTTCGATCTACCGCGTGATTCGCAGTAAGATTCTAGCTTCTCAAACTCTTCATCAGTCAGCCTAAGAAATACGCTCTTTTTCATGGCAAAGTATAGCTAGATGATCTACAATAATAGCATGAAAACATTGAAGTTTAAGCTATATCAAAGCAAGCGGAATAGACACCTCAAGCGAAGTATCAATGCTGCCGGGGTGATCTACAACCATTGCATTGCACTCCATAAACGGTACTACCGAATGTGGGGAAAGCATTTGAATTGTGCAAAACTTCAATCGCATATTGCCAAACAGAGAAAGCGTAAAGCGTTCTGGCAAACGGTCGGCTCTCAAGCTGTGCAGGATATCTGCCAACGAATTGAGAAAGCCTACCAACTGTTTTTTAAGCATCACAAGAAAGGAGTTAGACCGCCCGGATTCAAGAAAGTTCGCAGATACAAATCGTTCACTCTCAAGCAAGCTGGCTACAAATTCTTAGGCGGCAATCGAATTAAGATTGGGAATCGCGTTTATCAGTATTGGAATTCCAGAGAGATAGAGGGGACGGTCAAGACGTTAACCATTAAACGCACGACATTAGGAGAGCTATTTATGGTTGTGGTCGTTGACAGCGTTGAAGAACCTGAAACCAAAGTCGAGACGAGTAGAATCGCTGGCTTTGATTTCGGCTTAAAAACGTTTCTCACCTGCTCAGATGGAACGAAAATCGAATCACCGCAATTTCTGAAACAGTCCCTTAACGCTATTAAGAAAGCAAATCGTCAGCATTCCAAAAAACGGAAAGGCTCAGCGAACCGGGAAAGAGCAAGACTCAATTTAGTTCGCAAGTACGAGGATGTAGTGAATCGTCGCTCTGATTGGTTCTGGAAATTGGCTCACGAACTAACTGATAAGTTCGACGTGCTGTGCTTTGAGACGTTGAATCTAAAAGGAATGCAACGACTTTGGGGACGTAAAATCTCAGACATTGCATTCGGCGAATTTCTCCAAGTTCTCGAATGGGTTGCCAAGAAAAAAAATAAGCAGGTGATCTTCATTGATCAGTGGTATCCATCCTCGAAGACTTGCAATCATTGTGGACACGTCCTAAAAAAGTTGGATGTGAATACGAGAGAATGGCGATGTCCGTCCTGTCAGAACGTGAACGACAGAGACGAGAATGCAGCTAAGAATATTTGTGCGGTTGGGGCATCAACCGTTAAGTTAGGCGATGTTAGACAGGCTATGCCTGCAATCGCTGTCTGAGCTTAGAATCCCCCGTGATAAGAGCCGGGGGAGTATGTCAAGAATCATTGAGAATTGCGATATGAGCCGGAGGTTCTATTTTCACAACTGCCGAAAACTGAGATGTTGACCATTCTCAATAAGCTTTTTATGAACAGGCTTTCCGGCCTGTTCCACAAGAAAATTCACTCTTTGTGGAACAGGCCGAAAAGCCTGTTAAGCGAGAATGGTGCAAGATGTGAGGAAAACCAAGATTTGAGTAGAGTTAAATTTTTGCCCGTAGCAAAACGATCGCCACATTTAAATTTTTCTGTCGCGATCGCTTGACTAACGAGAAATTCCTTCCCTCAACTAATGCTCAACAGCCAAGTGCCGAGGTAACGCAGCAAGGGAACGTCGCCAGGGGTGCGGATGCGGACGTTGAAATGGTACATTCCGCCGGGAGATGGGTTTCTGACGTTGGAGAGTACAACCTCAACATTGTTGCCGGCGGCAATTGGTTCTTTGGGATAAATTTCTATGAATCGATTTTCTTTGTCCCAGATTACTTCTTGCAATTCTATTGTTTTGTCTTTGACGCGCACTTTAATGTCTTTTTGGTCAAATTCGCCTTTGTAGTAGTCGGGATAGGATATGTTGAGTTGGGCGATCGCCAAACTTACTTTTTTGGAAGGAATTCGCAGCCGATATCTATCGCCACTCATCCCGGCTGTACCGTAATCCAAGCGATAGTTTAATTGGTTGGCGCGATCGGGGCCGCCGAAAATCGTGAATCCTGGCATTGACTGGGCTAAACTGATGGCGGGTAATCCAGCCACCAAGCAACCTGTAACCGCTAGTGCTGAAAATAATCGTCGCATAACAACTCCTCTAATTAAACTCTTGGTGAACATTTAATATTGCTCGCCCGAAATTTGCGATCGTGCCTACAATATATCGAATCTCTCAGCAATTTGATGAGGGCGAGCCGATTTTAGATTTTAGATTTTAGATTTTAGATTTACTCCCGTCTGCTTTGAGAATGAATCTGGGGGCTGGTTAGAACCCGACGCTTTTCTGTGCCTCCATCCTAAGTCTCCGAAACGCTGAATCTGGGAACCTCCGAACAAATTGCTCGATCGTCAATTATTTTTTGCGTAATTTTTGCGTAATACTGATAACTGACATTCTAACTACAGAATTAGGCGACATAAAATTATATCATAATCGGTGGCCAACTTAACCATTTAGCGAATTTGAATGTATAAGATAAGTTAAAGATACGGGTCGAATTTGGGCGATCGGCTTTAGTATCAACGAGAGAAGTTTAGGGCAAGGGCTGCTTCAATGTAAAGCAAGGCATCGGGCGATTAAAAATCGCACTTCAAGAAACCTGCGGAGGCAGGTTTTGTCTGTGTAGGCGCGGCTTCAACCGCCCTGGGAAGGCTTAAATAAGGAGAGTTCATGAAATTAGCGATCGCAAAAGAAATAGCAGCAGGGGAACGCCGGGTGGCTTTAGTACCCGACGCTGTAGCCCGATTAGTCAAACAGGGCGTCGAAGTTTGGGTTGAAGCCGGTGCCGGCGCACAATCCTTTTTCTCGGATCTTGCTTACGAAGAAGCGGGAGCTCAGGTTGTCGCCGATACCGCTAGGCTGTGGGGCGAAGCCGATGTCGTAGTCAAAATCGGGGCCCTGCAAGAATCAGAAGTTCATCAACTCCGGGAAGGAGGCGTTTTCATCGGATTTTTGAATCCTCTGGGAGATCCAGCTTTAGTGCAGCGTTTAGCCGATCGCCAAGTAACGGCCTTCAGCATGGAAATGATCCCGCGCACCAGCCGCGCTCAAAGCATGGATGCACTGTCATCTCAGGGCAACGTTGCCGGTTACAAAGCGGTATTGATCGCAGCCGCCGCTTTGCCGAAATATTTTCCGATGCTGACAACGGCGGCGGGTACAATTCGCCCCGCGAAAGTATTGGTAATGGGTGTGGGCGTTGCTGGCTTACAGGCGATCGCCACGGCGCGTCGTTTGGGTGCGGTAGTCGAAGCCTTCGACATCCGCCCGGAAACAAAAGAACAAGTGCAAAGTTTGGGCGCTAAATTCCTTGATGTCGAACTCAAGGAAGAAACCGTCGCCGCCGGAGGTTATGCTAAAGAGCTATCAGAAGCGGCTAAAGAATACACCCGCCAAGTGCTCACCCAACACGTCAGCGCTTCCGATGCAGTGATTACAACCGCTCAAGTTCCCGGCAGAAAAGCACCTATTTTAGTTACTAGAGAAATGGTTTCTCAAATGAAGCCCGGATCTGTAATTGTTGACCTCGCGGGCGAACAAGGCGGCAATTGCGAATGCACGGAAGCGGGGAAAGATGTTGAATGGAACGGCGTTAATGTCATCGGCCCGATTAATGTGCCCTCGTCTATGCCTGTCCACGCTAGCGAAACTTACTCGAAGAATATCTCCTCTTTACTTCAGTTGATGGTGAAAGATAAGGAACTCAATTTGAATTTTGAAGACGATATCATTGCTGGTGCTTGTGTTGCCCGCGACGGTGAAATTAGCAATCAGCGAGTTCGGGATGCTTTGGCAGCTCAGGCTTCAGCCGTCAGTTAGATTCTGTCGTTATGAGGCAAAGTCCGGCAGTCCGATAGTCCGGCAGTCCGATAGTCCGATAGTCCGGCAAGGGTTGAAACCCCTGCCTCAAAGCTCAAGTCCTCTGAAGAGGACTGAAGAACTGATTAAATATCTCCAAAAAAGGCTTTTTTGAACAGGCAAGATGCCTGTTCCACAAGAATTATGGGAGATGTTTATTAGTCCTCTTAAGAGGACTTTTGCTATGAGTCAGGGAATTCATTCCCTGGCGGACTGGCGGACGCAACCGGGAACGAGTTATTTCCAATTACCAATTACCAATTGTTATGGCAGAAGGATTGATTGCAGGTTTAGTGGTGTTTACTCTAGCGTCGTTTGTGGGATTTGAAGTAATTAATAAAGTCCCGCCGACGCTGCACACACCTTTGATGTCGGGATCGAATGCGATTTCTGGAATTGCCGTTTTAGGTGCAATTCTGATTTCTGGCCAAGGCAATGTGACTGTTACTTCGATTTTGGGGACGATCGCGATCGCCCTGGCCACAATTAACGTAGTCGGCGGTTTCTTAGTAACCGATCGAATGCTGCAAATGTTCAAGAAAAAAGAGGTTAAAGCGTGAGCGATTTTCTGCCCAGTGGCATTCAACTAGGTTATTTAGTTGCCGCATCTTTGTTTATTATCGGTTTGAAACAGTTGGGTTCCCCTGCAACTGCGCGTCAAGGGAATGTGTTAGCTGCGATCGGGATGTTAATTGCGATCGTCGGTACTTTGCTGGAAAAGCAAGTCATCAGCTACGAATTGATTGCTGTCGGAATTATCATCGGTTCGATTTTGGGAACAATTATGGCAAAAACCGTCGCGATGACGGATATGCCGCAGATGGTGGGTTTGCTTAACGGTTTCGGGGGCGCGGCTTCTGCACTCGTTGCTGTGGGCGAATTCTGGCGCTATCTCAGCATCCCCCAATCGCCGACGCCTGATGCGACAATCACGATCCTTTTGGGTGTGTTGATTGGCGGAATTACTTTCACTGGTAGCCTTGTGGCGTTTGCGAAACTGCAAGAATTGCTACCGGGTGCGCCTATGACGTTTCCGCTGCAACAGCCGTTTAATGCCATGCTGGCGATCGCACTTTTAGCCGGCAGCGGTTATATGCTGTTTAACCCGGAGGATGTGCCAGTATTTCTGGCTTTGGTGGCGATTTCCAATATTTTGGGAATCATGTTTGTGCTCCCGATTGGGGGCGGCGATATGCCGGTGGTGGTGTCGCTGCTTAACTCTTATTCGGGGATTGCGGCGAGTGTGGCTGGGTTCATTTTGATGAACAATATGCTGATTATCGCTGGTGCATTGGTGGGCGCGTCGGGGATTATTTTGACGCAAATCATGTGCAAGGCGATGAATCGATCCTTGGGTAGTGTGCTGTTTAGCGCGTTTGGTAGCGGTGGCGGTAGTGCTGGGGCTGCTGGGGCTGCTGGTGATGCGATCGACAAAACTGTTCGCAGTATCAATCTCGAAGAAAGTGCGATGATGTTAGGCTATGCGCGATCGGTTGTGATTATTCCCGGCTACGGGATGGCTGTAGCGCAAGCACAGCACGCTGTGCGCGAGTTAGCCGACGGTTTGGAAAAAATGGGTGTTGACGTGAAATACGCAATTCACCCGGTGGCTGGGCGGATGCCGGGGCACATGAATGTGCTGCTGGCGGAAGCAAACGTGCCTTATCCGCAGTTGTACGATATGGACGATATCAATCCGCAGTTTGAAGAAACGGATGTTGCTTTGGTAATCGGGGCTAACGATGTAGTGAATCCGGCGGCGCGTCACGATACGGCGAGCCCGATTTATGGGATGCCGATTTTGGAGGTTGATAAGGCTAAGCATACGATCGTGATTAAGCGCGGGATGAGTGCTGGTTTTTCCGGTGTAGATAATGAGTTGTTCTACAAGGATAAGACGATGATGTTGTTTGGTAGCGCTAAGGATGTGGTTGCCAAATTGGTTTCTGAGGTGAAGCAGTTGTAGGATTTTTTAACCGCTGATGAAGGCGGATTAACGCTGATGATTAAACCCGGTTTCTTGTAGAAACCGGGTTTTTGTTTTGGGTTTGTATAGATGCTAATACTTCTCTTTCTTTCAGTCTCTTAGAGAGGGAATTCGTGTGACAAGAAGCAATTTTAATCGCCGAATTTTATAAAAAGATACTGCTATATTGTCCGCCCTGCGAATTATCTCAGTGGGATAAATTCAATCCTATCTTGATATTCATTTTCAAAAGATGCTCCCGCAATTTCAATTAACTCGTCAATCACTTGGCCCATATCTGCATTCAAGCGGATTGTGAGAATTCCTAAAACGTGGCGACCTTGGGCTGTATGATCTGACAAATGAACTGGCATTGAACGTCGGTTATTAGTAACGAGGATAAAGTTATTCTCCTCGCACCAACACAAGATTTCTGGATCTTTCGTTCCTTTAGGCAGAACACCTTCATCGCCAACCATCAAAACGACGATATCGGATTGATGATACAAAAGCTGCACCCGATATTCAGGGTCTATGTTTTCGTCTAACAGGTATTTAACAGTCATTAATGAACTCTATCCCGTTGTGTAGATATGTTCTTTTGTTCCTTAATTTGACGCATTTTCAAGACAAAGGGTGATGGATTGCGATCGTATTCAGCTTCAGATTTGAGGCAATATTCTAACCAATCTCCTACATATTTACCTACAGTTTTTGTATTTTCCAAATAGTAGAGAATGGTAGCATAAACTTGAGCCATAGTCACTGTCCGAAATTTTTGAGCTATGGCTTCTGGAGTTTGGCCGCGGTGGATGTATTCGTAGAGAATGTGTTCGATACCGACGCGGGTTCCTTTGATGCGGATATCTTCTGGTGTTAAAAATTCAAAGTAATCTTCTAATTGCATGATTTTCGAGCATTTTTCCTGTGAGTCTTGAGTGTATACTGAGTGTAACACATTGGCTACAAGCTTGAGTTGATACTATAATAGCATTAAACGAATTCAGGAAACATTTTCATGAAGCGGCAAAAAATACTCCTAGATCCAGTTTTACCGACTGAGGAAGAAACAATAGCTATCCAATTATTGGATAAAATGCTATGTCTCAAGAAAGAAAATGGTGATACTGAGAGATCCAAAGTAAAACTTGTGGAAGTTGGCGGGGAAGCGATCGCACTTCCTGAATCTCTCTATCAATTGTTGTGTCAAGCTGCACATTTAATGGCGGCTGGTAAAGCAGTGTCTTTAGTGCTAATTGAGCAAGATATGACTGTTGAAGAAGCTGCGACTTTGCTCAATGTGTCGCCACAATTTGTAGTCAAATTGCTCGATGATGGGGAAATTGCCTATGGAAAAGTAGGAAACCAGCGGCGGATAAGTTTGGCAAGTGCGATCGCCTATAAACAGCAGCGTAGTGTTAAGCGCCGTGAAATTCTCAAGGAATTAGCTGAGTTTAGCCAAGAAGAGGAATTGCATGAGACTAGAGTATACAGCTAGCAGGTTGATTCCTTATCCTGTAGTTTTGGATTCCTGCGTGATATTTCCTATGCACTTGCGTGATACGCTCTTCCGTGCTGCGGAGATTGGGTTGTATGATTTATATTGGTCGCAAGAAATTTTAGACGGTGCAACTCGCAATCTTGTTAATACTGGAAGGATGAAAAGTGAGAGGGCGGCGCGTTTTGAGGCTGCACTTAAAGAAGCTTTTCCTAATGCAATGGTTGAAGTTCCAGAGAATTTGATTCAACAGATGACTAACGATCCAGGCGATCGTCATGTCGCTGCGGCTGCGGTAGTTGCTAAAGCTCAAGTTCTTGTTACATCCAACCTGAGAGATTTTCCACGAGAGTCTTTAAATCCTTGGGGAATTACGGCTATGCACCCCGATGTTTTTCTGAATCGTCTTTATGAGGTTGCACCGGATTTGATGGCTAATGTAGTCAGCCAACAAGTTGAGGATTTGAAAAATCCACCCCTGACAGTTGATGAATTACTTGTCAGGTTGAGGGAAGAAGTTCCGGTTTTTGCAGATAAGATTCAACGTTATTATGAAAATATTTCGTAAGTTGTAGTTAAGGGCGATCACTATGCAGCCGATTCTGGAATTCTGAAGGATCTGCTGTCTCAAAAAATAGTTCCAACGCTTCGATCAGATTTCGTTCGTCGCGCTGCTTCTATATTGTCACCTTGGCTGGCAATATCGATTTCTGGGCAAAGGGATACATATCCGTCGCCTTCTCGTTCAATAATTGCTGTCAACTGTTGTGTTGACTTCATAATTTGAAGTGGCGGACTGCCAAGCTCAAACAATTATAGTTTTACTTGAGATTATATCACATCTTTCGCTGTTCGGTGGAGACGGGCGATCGCCCTATACAATGCTAGCTTGGTTTAAATAGTCACGGGCGATCGGTGCTAGTCAAATATACCTGCGATCGGAGATTATTTAAATATAAGGAAATCCTAAAGAATTAATATAACGGCAAAAATTGTACTAACCTTAGAGCTAAAGTCAATTCAATTAAAAAATTTTCAACTATGTCAGATAAACCTTTTAACATCCGCCAACTAAATGACCTAGATTATGACGAAGCAGAACCACTCCTGGAAGATTATCAGGAAACGCTAATCGAGCTATTTGTCAATTCTCCCGAAGGAGAAGAATACTGTAAAACTTATCCAGACGTTGGATTTTGGATCTCGCAGTTCATTTATTATGGTTTCGGCTATGAAGGTTTTACGCTGCCTCGCATGAAAGTGGAAGATGTGGCAACTGTAGTCGAAGAGTTGTTTCCCAGGAAAGTGACTTTGCTTTCGCCGGAAGAAGGTGAAAATGCTATCCCAGAATTATTGGCGTTATGGCAATTTTTGAAGCGAGAATTTAAACTGCGAAATGCCACTTCAATTATCAAATACCTGCGGGATATCGAGTCCGAATTTAAGGAGATTATGGAAGATTCCTCTAAATTTGGATTTGCCAAATCCTTTGTAACGATCGGTCATCAAGCAGGGTTTGATATAAGTACAAGGGAAGGTCTAACACAATTTCAGGAGATATATAATGCTAGCATTGCTCCTCTAATTGCAGCTAAAAACTCCGATACATCGGGATTTTCCAGCCAACCGATAAGTGATAGTGCTGTCAATGAATCTAAAGCAAGTAAAGAAAAACAAAAAAAAGCAAAAAATACGGCGGCTGAATCGAGAAAACGCAACCGCACTAAGAAAAAATGAGGTTTAGCAAGTATCTATAGCAATCCTAAATCATTTGCATAATTATTGTAGGGGCAATCCCCCCGTGGTTGCCCGATAGATAGGGGGTAGGCACGGGGGCACTACCCCTACAAATGTATCTGAATCATTTAGGATTGCTATATCCTCACTTCACTCTTCTTCTGATTCTTCTCAGCATCTTGTTAGCTTCTTCCCTCCCGCGAAACTTCCAAACTAATAAATAACACATCAAACAAAACCCGAAGATTCCTAACACGAGCGCACTTTCTTCCGGTGAGTTGGTAGTTCTATCGAACTTCCCACTCTTCGGACTTGCTTGGATGTTGTTAGTTCGATCGATCGTGCGATCGCCCGCTTGCAAGTTAAAATTGTGTTGTTCTATCGCATTACTCTTTTTAAATGTGCGATCGACTTCTTGAAATAAATTCTGCTGTTGGCAATTTGTTAAGGATAATCCCATAAGGATAAAAATTAGGAAATAACAGGGCGATTTCACGATTTTTACTTCCATTTATGGAGAAAGCGACTAAATGAATATAAGACTGACTCGTGGGAAGGCAGAAACCGGGTTTTTTGCGAACAGACTTCGTACACAGCGACCGATTCCGTGAAAAACCCGGTTTCTTTGGTCTGAGTGCGCGGTCAGAAACCGGGTTTTTTGCGAAATACTTCGTACACAGCTACAGATTATCTTAAAAAATCTGTTTCTTTGGTTTGAGTTCGTAAATCCTGCAAATAATTTCTACAATAGCGGTGTATGATTTTCGTAAGTTGTAGTTAAGGGCGATCGCTATGCAGCCGATTTTTGACTTCCGAAGGATCGGCTGTCTCAAAAAATAGTTCCAGCGCCTCGATCAGATTACGTCGCGCTTCTTCTATATTGTCACCTTGGCTGGCAATATCAAGTTCTGGGCAAAGAGATATATATCCGTCACGTTCTCGTTCGATAATGGCTGTAAACTGTTGTGTTGAGTTCATAATACTATAATAGCATTATTCGACATCAGGCAAGTTTTCGGGAATGCGTTACTTGGCTGATGTAGAACTTTTCAACTTAATTATCGCTCTTGTTGTCGATCAAAATTTTATCGAGGATTCTGTACCGTGAGTAATAATGGAAAGTTTTTTAACGCCGCAAATCTGACTGTCGGTGTACTGGGTTTGTTAGCGGCTGTTGTCGGTGCGGGAATTGCTTTTGTTCAAGGTTGGCCGCCTGTAATTTTTGGAAAAAAAGACCATTTTTTCTGCGAACTTCGCCCAGATACTCAGCGGGGCGGTGAGGTTTGGACTGTCATGTACCGTCACGAGAAAGGTGCACAACCTTGGCTAAAAATGGTGACAACTTTGGGTGGTGGTTATACACCGATAAGACGCTGCGAAATAATTTCTGAACGCTTGGAAACCTATCGCAAAGATGGTTTGACTAAGTTAGGTTATCGAGGCGATTCTAATACGCCGGATCAATATGTGATTTGTGCTAAAACTAAGTTGAGTGGCGATAATTGTCCGCTGTTGCTGACGTTGAAGCCCGGTAACGAAACAGAGGCTTATAACTCGTTGCGAGATATTACTGAAGATTTGCGGAACGGTACTGGGGTTTATCAAAATAGCGATGGTAAGGTGGCCACTTCTAATTTTTCTCCGGCTTCGCCAGCGATTGATTTAACTCCTTTTTTGGCAGAGGAGGATCGGATTGCTGGATCTAATTCTGCTAATTGATATTAAACTTATAGGAATTACGCATGGGGTTCAGAAACCGGGTTTTTTACAAAAATACTTCGTCACATCCCGCAGATTCGGAAAAAACCCCGGTTTCTTTGGTCGGAGTGCGTAAGTCCTGATTCATTGAAAAGTTTATTTTGGCTAATTGTTATAACCCTCAAGTTGCTGGCAACATCCTGGCTGGTAAGTCACAGTGCCAGGTATCGGAAACCGAGACACTCCATACCTTTGTGGATTTAGACTCTATCACAATTCTTAATAAAAACTTGAAGCTTTTATAGGTTACAATTTACAAGTCTCTGCATGAGAGAAGAACCCCCACCCAAAATAGCACATTAGGTCTTCGCTTAAGTAACACCCCCATCTACTCCCCCACAACCGACCACCGCTACCTATTATCCCAATAGGGAGGTGAGCTTCCGGTGCATTGATATTAAAATGAAATTCCGAAGCGAATTTTTCTTTCTTTCCTTTCTCCAGCCAGCCGACCGCCTCGCCAAAAGCATACCAGACTTTCTCATTATACTCTTTAGTGCCTCCAAGATTTTCGTAGATACGCTTCTGCACAGAAAAGCCAAAGCGCCCACCACTATATTTTACCCAAAGTCGATCCATCTCTCGCAAATCTGGACAGGAAAAATTTTCAATATCTTGCACTCTTAAATCATCTTTTTTTTGTCTCCCCGCCACCTCTAATATTTTGTTATCAGTTTCCTTATTTGCCTCTTGCCACTTCCCCGCCGCTAATAACTGTTCCAGTTTAGTATAGTCTGCTTTAGCAATGAGTTTATTTTCCAAATTCGACTGATTTGCCAGATAAGTTTGAATCGGAATTCCCCACCGAAAAGTATTAATTTGTACCCCTCCAGCAACTCTTGCCGCCGCTTGTTGCAGCACAGCTTGCTGCTGCGGAGACAAACTTGCTTGCTGACTCTGCAAATCCGCAACAATTTGAGCGTCTGTCTTCCCGTGAACTGCAATCACTTTCCCGCTAGTATCTAAAACAGGCCCGCCACTCATCCCGCCAAAAGTAGAAGCATCATAGGAAATCCCATAACCCTGTTCCAAGACATCCAACCCCGATACCGAACCGCGCACAAATTGTTGTACTAATTTGCGGCTTCCAACCCTATCGGGAAACCCAGAAATGTAGATTTGGTCTGTTTGTTTCACGCTATCGGAATCGCCAAGATTGAGACTCGGATAAGGACAATTTTCCCCAGCAGGCTTAAATGTTACCACAGCTAAATCCAGATTAGGACTTGCTTGGATGCTGTCAGTTTTATAAAGTTTTTGGTCGTTAGTTTGCAGGTTCAAACTGCGCCCTTCCACCACATGACGTGCCGTGAGTACCGTGCAAACTCCCGTTGGCCCCGGCACAATAAAACCCGTACCGTGTCCGCCTTCATTCTGGTAGGAAATCAGCACAATGCTCTTTTTAACTGTTTCGGCAATTTCTTGAGATGACTTCTGCTGTCCGCAGCTTGTTAAGGACAGTCCGATGAGGGTAAAAATTAGCCAGCAAGAGCGGGATTTCATAGATTTTGCTGATACTTTTAGGGAATAAGAGAGTAAATGAATAATTTCTACAACAGTGATGTGTTGTTTTCCAGGTAGGAGATTAACATGAAAGTATACCATTTTTTTGCGATCGTAGTTACGGGTAAGGAGATTGGAGCGATCAAAGGTGAGAAGTGAAGATTTAAAGCCTCTCGATATCTCGCTGGTAGCCAAGTCTAGATCCCCCTAAATCCCCCTTAAGAAGGGGGACTTTGACTGCACTCTTGCCCCCCCCTTCTTAAGGGGGGCTAGGGGGGATCGAGATTTTGTGGACTCACTTATAGCTAATCTATCGACAGCAACGCGTCTTTTCATAAAAAACCCGGTTTCTGGGCCCATGCTAAGCCCTATTCCGTTATAATTTAGCTAGGATATTCTATCTGTAAAAATGGGATAGTAAATAATGACACTCACAGAATTAAAAATCGATCTAGCATCCTTAAATTCAGCCGACAAAGCAGCGGCTATAGAAATTTTACTTCAAACCTTAAGCACTGGTGCTATAGGCATTAAAAAAACTCCCGGCGTGTGTGGCGGCGATGCCTGCGTTGGCAATACTCGCATACAAGTTTGGGTACTTGTTGGTTATCGCCGTCTCGGATGCAGCGATGCTGAACTTTTTAAGTGCTATCCCCATTTGACTGCGGCTGATTTAGTCAATGCTTGGGCTTATGCTGAGGCTTACCCAGAAGAAATTGAACAAGCAATCAAAGAAAATGAGGAAGCTTAAAACATGGCGCGAATTTGCTATAATCTAACTAATATCAAATCCGAACGATCGCACTTATGACTATACAAGAATTAGAAACTCAAGTCTTAACCTTAAATCTTGCGGATAAAGCTAAACTAATCAGCATCCTAACTCAAACTTTAACCAACGGTTCTCTAGGCATTAAAAAAACTCCCGGCGTGTGCGGAGGCGATGCCTGTGTCGGCAATACTCGCATACCAGTTTGGTCACTGGTGTGCGATCGACGTTTAGGTGCTTCCGATGGTATCATCCTAGAATCATTTCCCGATCTAACGGCCGCTGACTTGGTAAATGCGTGGGCTTATGCTGATGCTTACCCAGAGGAAATTGAACAAACAATTAGAGAAAACGATGAAGTTATGGAAGAAAGCGAGGTTTATTAAAAGTTGGCACGTTTTTACACAGATGAAAACTTCCCGCTAGCAGTGGTAGAATTACTGCGGGCTTTGGGTCACGATGTATTAACAGCGAGGGAAGCAGGGAATGCAAATCTTCAAATTCCTGACGAAGATGTGTTAGCTTTTGCTGCGAGCAATTCCCGAACAGTTTTAACACGAAATCGGCGTCATTTCATGCGATTACACATTCAAAACTCTGACCATAGTGGTATTGTTGTTTGCACGGAAGACCAAAATTTTGAAAGGCTGGCGACGCGAATTAATGATGCTATTTCTGCGATCGATACTTTGAACGGTAAATTGATTCGAGTTAACCGTCCTTCCACATGAAAAAAAGCTGCTAGCCCAAACCCATTCTAAAATCTTACAATTAAATCCCCCATTGCTCCCAATATTAGGTAAAATCATTTGGGTGTCTGAGGATAAACTATATGCGCTGGGTTCGATATATTGCGATCGCCATTATCAATGGTTTCGGTGTCGTCATCGGTATTATTTGGGTTGCAGTCCCCACAACAGTGGCTCAACCTTCCCTAAACTACCAACTCGCACTCTCTGGGCGACAGTCAGAGGGCGAAACTCCGCAATCCCTTTCCGAGCTCTACAAATTGCGCGATCGCCTGAAAGTACAATTAGATAACCTTGCCAAAACTTCCGACAGCGCCCCGTTTCCTGGTGAACTTTGGAAATCCGCAATCAACCGCCAGCAATCCCAAACTCTGACGCAGCAACTCCAAAACGTTCAAAGTCAGATTCAAATAGAAGAAAGAGCAAAATATAATTGGGACGATGCTGCTAAATTAGCCGCCCAAGCTGTCGTAATTGGACGCACTTCAAATCCTTCTTCTGCTACTTGGGAAGAGTCCCAGCGGCTGTGGGAGTTGGCTATCAATACCCTGCGACTCATTCCTCACGATTCTTTTTTGGCAGATCGGGCGATCGACAAAACCATCGAATATCAAGGAAACCTCAGTGTCGCTACCTATGAAATGCAAGTCGCACGTTCTATTGAGAAAATTAGAGCCGAGGAAGAAGAGATAAGAGAGCGAGCCCGCAAAGAGCAAGAGAAAAAAGAAATTGCTCGTCGAGAAATAGAGAGAAAAGAGCAAGAGAAAAAAGAACGGGCTAGAAAAGAACTAGAAAGGCAAGAGTTTGAGAAGCAAGAATTAGCCCGTAAAGAACTGGAAAGGCAAGAATTAGCCCGTAAAGAACTGGAAAGGCAAGAGTTTGAAAAGCAAGAATTAGCCCGTAAAGAACTTGAAAGGCAAGAATTCCAAAGGCAAGAGTTAGCTAGACAAGAACTTGAAAGGCAAGAATTAGCCCGCAAAGAACTTGAAAGACAAGAACTTGAAAGGCAAGAATTAGCCAGACAAGAATTAGCCAGACAAGAATTAGCCAGACAAGAATTAGCCAGACAAGAAGTTGAAAGGCAAGAGTTAGCCAGACAAGAATTAGCCAGACAAGAACTTGAAAGACAAGAGTTAGAGAGAAATCAGCAAGCAACTTCTCAACCAACTCCTGAATCAACTGCAACACCAACTCCCGCCCCAGTTACGCCTGCTGCGTCCCCGTCGAACTTTTTGTTTGTGGGAGATACTAACAGAGATGGCCAAATTAACCAGCAAGACGAAGCGGGAAAAGAACAATGGTCTTTGTCCAAGGGCGCGCTAATTTTATTTAACGATCGCAATAACGATCGCGGCAAGATACCGACTTGGAAACAAACCAAAGTTAGCGCTCCCCGCCGTGCAGCAATGCTTTCTCAAGTTAACTTAACACTGTCTGAAAACTTCAAAACCTCTCAACTATTTATCACTGCTGACAGCATTGCTAGCCCTCACATCAGCGTTTTTCAGAAGACGGGCGACGGCTGGCAACCGGTAGATATATCCGGTGCTAAACCTCTAGTTTTCAGCACGAATATTGTTTTAGGTGTCGAAGCCAAACAATTTGCAGATCGCAACTGGAACGGCACTGTTAATCTCAAAGCAACTGCCCAAAACAACGGTCAAGAAATCGCTTCCACAACTATTCAAATGGGCGTTAGTCCTTGGATGATAGCGCCCAATACAGCGCCAGTAACCGAAGTTCAGGTCAGCGACAGAGGCTCGGTCAACAGCGAATTTATCTCCCAACTAAAACAAGCAGTAGAACCCACGGGCGCTAAAGTAAAAATTCTCCAGGGCGATCGCACTTGGATGCAAGATACCCAGAAAAACGGCTACGTTCAACTCCCAGAAAAATCGGAGATCCGCCAGTTTAATGTAGCCATAAAAAGCAATAGCGAGCCAGAGAAAAACCCGCCTCTTAAATCAACTCAAGACCGGGATTTGAAAGTATTTAAAATTGGCAATCCTCGTTCTTTAGACCCTGTAAGTCAGTGGTCTGACGGATACGGCAATTTGCAGGTGACGCCGCCGATTCCCGGACAGCCAATGGGTCGAGTTTATTACGGGAATTCGGGAAATGCTAGTTTTAATCCAGAGGTACTTGATTTTATTCAAGCTCAGAGAATTCAAGGGCCGCCAGTGGATATTGATACTTCTTGGCTTTTGACTCGCCAAGTCGATGAAATTATCAATTTTATTCCCACTCAAACTCCCGGACAATATGTAATGGCGATCGCCAGTCCCGAAGCTGGAGTTAAGCTGTTGGAAGAATTGGAGGGAAGAGGTTACGGCGATGTGGCGATCAATCGTGGTTTGAGCACTGAAACAACTGTCAGCGCCGCTTTGAAAAACCGTGCTTTAATTCAACACAATCTCTATTTGCAAAATCAGAAACTTAATCCGATTATAGAGAAGTTGAAAAGAGAGTTTTTACTCGGAGACGACCAAATTATTCAAGTTCCGGTGATGTTTGGCTACAGCGGTTATGCTTGGTGGCCAAATATGGTCAATTCGGTGCCAGTTAACGGCAAGTTGTTAGTTTCAAATCCGCGCGGGCCAATGATTGACGGTGTAGATTACACTCAGGAAAGATTGCGCCAACTGCTGCTTCCTGCTGGCGTCAGCGTTAGTTTTCTGGATGACAGGTATTATCAAGAATTAAAAGGAAACGTGCAGTCGGCGACGAATACTGTGAGGAAGCCAGAAGAGCGGCCTTTTTGGCAGTCTTTGCCTAATAATTACTAATGGGTAATTGGTAATGAGGAATGGGTAATTGGGAATGGGGAATGGGTAATTTGTAGGGGCGGGTTCACCAACAATACTCGCCTGTAACTGACATCTTGCACCCTTCTCAATTAGCCTTTTAGGAACAGGCAAGATGCCTGTTCCACAAGAAAATCTACTCTTTGTGGAACGGGCATCTTGCCCGTTCTTGAGAATGGTGCAAGATGTGAGCTGTAACGAACAATCTCGTAAACCCGCCCCCACCCAACAGTAAATCTCAATATACCTCCTAAACCCGCATTCCTATGCTAATATTTAGGAAAACTATGCTAGGAGTTTAACAGATGGCTACCCTACAAATAGAAAATATACCAGAGGAATTGTATACGAGGCTGCAAGAGTTAGCCGCGGCTCAAAACCTCTCGATTACCGCGTTTGCGATCGCCATTTTAGAAGCCGAGTTGTCAACACAGACAAAACCCCTCTCAGGAAAAAATAAAAACTCTGTAACAGAAATATTGGCAGAAATCAGCCACCGTCGCGAGTCTCGTCCGGCGAATATGGGGATGATACTAGATAGTACCGCTTTAATTAGAGAGGAGCGCGACAAATAATATCTTGCACCATTTTTATGAACAGGCAAGATGCCTGTTCCACACAAGTACCATTTTTATCAACAGGCAAGATGCCTGTTCCACACAAGTACCATTTTTATGAACAGGCAAGATGCCTGTTCCACACAAGTACCATTTTATTGTCGGGTGGTTTATTTTTACCAGTAAAAAGCTCGATCGCTATAATAGAGATACGACCTTCCCAGCAGCCAAACTCCTGATTAACTATGACACTAAAAGAATTAGAACCGCAACTGCTTTCCCTGAGTCCGCCCGAGAAAGCTCAAGCAATACAGATATTAGCTCAAAGTTTAGCCAACACCTGGCAGGGAATTGAAAAAACTCCCGGTGTAGTCGGCGGTAATGCCAGGATTGCAGGGACTAGAATTTCTGTTTGGGGATTGGTAGAGTCTCGTCGATTAGGTGCAACTGATGCTCAACTTTTAGAAGATTATCCGCATCTTAGTGCTAGCGACTTGAAAAATGCCTGGGCTTATGCTGAAGCATTTCCTGACGAGATTGAAGCAGTAATTAAGTTGAACAATATAGACTAATATCATGGCAGGTTTGTATGCAGATGAACTATCTTCCTTCTAACTTTTGCCTAACCCTCGATAATTAATCCGTGTATCCGTGTCAAACTCTCTTAGAGTGCCTTCTTCCTTCTGCTAGATAATTTCAGTGCAGGCGATCGCACCAGTAACGTAAAATGTCTAAAAGCGGTCTTTGTAAAATAATTTTAGCCCCATGAGCGACGAACAGGAAAAAAAACAAATTTTGACTCAGCACCCGGAAATAATTTCCCCTAGCAGCGATGAGTTCGAGCGCAGTGAAATTGCCAGGGCTGATTCAACTTCCGCATCAGCAGAAACTACCGCAGAAATTGGCGCGCCCGAAGATATTTCAGCGCCAATCGACGCAGCCGAAACAATTCCCGTTACCGCCGATAGTACGCCGGAAACAACTCAAATTACAAGTGATCCGCATCCAACAATTCCAACTGCCAACCCCGAACCCAAACCAGCTCGCTCGTGGCAAATCTTAGCAGTTTTTCTCAGCGGAATCTTAGTCGGTTCCGTCCTTAGTCTCGGCAGTTTGCTAGCGTGGAGAATGTATCAGGAAAGAGCGAACCTTCAAATCAAACTACCCGCTGACGTACCCCTCCCCGAAAGCCCTCCGCCTGTCGCCACAGCGCCCGTCAACCGTCGGCCCGGACTTCCCCCAGCCCCTGGAAATGGACGGCCCGCCACATTCCCTCCGTCGCCCCGTCCCACTCAAATCCCCTCTCTGTCTGGTGTTCCGCAACTTGCTTCGCCGTTGCCTTCTCCTTTGCCGTTGCCTTCTCCAACTCCAACTCCCGCTGCGGTTGAAACCCCTGTAACCGAG
This sequence comes from Microcoleus sp. B13-B6, assembly GCF_036705405.1. Taxonomy (NCBI): domain Bacteria; kingdom Bacillati; phylum Cyanobacteriota; class Cyanophyceae; order Oscillatoriales; family Microcoleaceae; genus Microcoleus; species Microcoleus sp. B13-B6. The sequence continues at coordinate 9,992 of NZ_JAUBUJ010000002.1, read as the reverse complement.
CGAGTTTACTTTCAAGCTGGTGCTACGGGAACTACTCTAAGCAGTAGTTTGCGAGCCAACATATCCAGGCGCTACTTACTGGAGTGCAATAGCGGCCAAAGCATGACAATAAATGTTCAAGAAGGTCAAGTTAGCGCAGCAATTATTGCTCCTAACGGTGAAAAGTTAGGTACTGCTGATAGCACAGGTCAGTGGCAAGGTCAATTAGCCAGTAGCGGCGATTATACTATTGAAATTTCAGGCGATCGCCAAGCAAACTACCAAGTTAAAATTGAAGTCAAATAGCAACTATAATTGTATCAGGGGGTAGTTACAAAATACATAAGCCCCCCTGTTGCCAAATACAAATTACCAATTACTTATTACCAATGGTCGCACAAATATCTCCAAGTATCTACGAAGCAAAAACCCAAGAAATTGCCAAAGAAATCCTGAAGGCAACTCAAGACAAAAAGCGATCTTTTTTCGGTCAACTCCAAGACCAAATGCGGTGGGACGACAAACTGATGGATTGGGCGATGGCCAGCCCCGGACTGCGGGTGCAATTGTTTCGATTCATTGACTGTTTGCCGGCACTCCGCAGCAAGCCGGAAATTGCCCGCCACTTGCAAGAATACCTGACCGCTGAAGAGGTAGAATTGCCCGAAGCTTTGAAAAAATTGCTCAATTTTACTAACGCTGAGTCGATTCCTGGACAATTGGCCGCGACGACGGTTGCGCCTGCGGTGGAAACTTTGGCGCACAAGTATATTTCTGGGGAAAATATCAAGCAGGTAGTTAAAACTTTAGAGCGGCTTCGCAAAGATAAAATGGGTTTTACAGTTGACCTTTTGGGGGAAGCTGTTATCACTGAAACTGAGGCGCAAATTTATCTTAACCGCTATTTGGAATTGATGGAGGAACTAGCGAAGGCAGCGAAGAATTGGCCGCAGGTAGATGCAATTGACAAAGCTGACGGCGAAACTCTGCCGCGAGTGCAAGTATCCGTAAAGTTAACGGCTTTTTATTCTCAGTTTGACCCTTTGGATGCTAAAGGTAGTGAGGAGAAAGTAAGCGAGAGAATTCGCATTTTACTGCGTCGCGCGAAGGAGTTGGGCGCTGCTGTTCATTTTGACATGGAACAGTATGCTTACAAAAGTTTAACTCTGACAATTCTCAAAGACTTATTGTTAGAGGAAGAGTTTCGCAGTCGCACGGATATTGGAATTACATTGCAAGCATATTTGCGCGACAGTGCCCAAGATTTGCGAAACCTGATTTCCTGGGCAAAAAAACGCGGAAATCCGGTAACTGTGCGGCTGGTAAAAGGTGCTTACTGGGATCAGGAAACTATCAAAGCCATGCAGAAAGATTGGCCGCAGCCGGTCTACAATGACAAAGTTGCTACCGATGCCAATTTCGAGCAGATGACGCAGTTGCTGTTAGAAAATCACGAATATTTGTATGCAGCTATTGGCAGTCATAATGTACGATCGCAAGCGAGGGCGATCGCCATTGCCGAGACTCTCAATATACCGCGCCGCCGCTTTGAAATGCAAGTGCTGTACGGCATGGGCGACAAATTGGCTAAGCTTTTGGTCGATCGGGGTTATCGCGTCCGAGTCTACTGCCCCTACGGCGATTTGCTGCCGGGAATGGCTTATTTGATCCGCCGTTTGCTGGAAAATACCGCCAACAGTTCTTTCATCCGGCAAAGTTCCGAAGAAATGCCGATCGAACAATTGTTAGCCGCACCAGTTGCTAGTGGAAATGACCAGCTAGTTTACAGCAAAGTATTTCCCAACGTTGCCGATACCGACTACGCCAATACCAAATTGCGGCAACAAGCAGAAACAGCCATCAAATCAGTGCGCGCCAACTTAGGTAAAACCTATTTACCGCTAATCAATGGCGAGTACCAAAATACTGAAGCAACAGTTAACTCACTCAACCCTTCCAATCCCACAGAAGTAGTCGGCACCATCGGATTGATTTCCGAAGAACAGGCCAAACAAGCCCTTGAAGCAGCAAAAGCAGCCTTCACCAGTTGGCGAAAAACCCCCGTCCGACAGCGCGCCGGCGTCCTCCGCAAAGCCGCAGAATTGATGGAACAGCGGCGGCACGAACTATCAGCTTGGATGGTGTTTGAAGTCGGCAAACCAGTCAGAGAATGCGATGCAGAAGTCTCCGAAGCTATTGATTTTTGTCGCTACTACGCCGATGAAATGGAACGGTTGGAACAAGGGAAAAATTACGATATTCCCGGAGAAACTAACCGCTACAGCTATCAGCCGCGCGGCATTTCTTTAATCATTTCACCTTGGAATTTCCCCCTCGCAATTCCCGTCGGCATGACAGTTGCATCGCTGGTTGCAGGTAATTGTACTTTGCTCAAACCTGCGGAAGTTTCCTCAGTAATTGCAGCGAAAATAGCTGAAATATTGCTAGAAGCCGGAATCCCCAAAGGCGTATTTCAATACGTGCCTTGCAAAGGTTCAACGGTGGGCGCTTACATGGTGAAACATCCTGACGTTCACATGATTACTTTCACGGGTTCTCAGGAAGTTGGCTGTCGGATTTATGCCGATGCTGCGATTTTGCAGCCTGGACAAAAACACCTGAAACGAGTAATTGCGGAAATGGGCGGCAAGAATGCAATTATTGTCGATGAAAGTGCGGATTTAGACCAAGCAGTTGCAGGCGTAGTTTATTCGGCATTTGGATACAGTGGCCAAAAATGTTCCGCTTGTTCGCGAGTAATTGTGGTCGAATCGGTGTACGATAATTTTGTGGCAAGATTGGTAGAAGCGACGCGATCGCTCAATGTCGGCCCTGCAGAAAATCCCGGCACTCAAGTCGGCCCTGTGATCGATGCAAATGCCCATTCGCGCATCCGCGAATACATCGAAACAGGTCGCGCCGAAGCTAAAATAGCTTTAGAAATGCCGGCACCAGAAACCGGTTATTTTGTCGGCCCAGTCATTGTTACCGAAGTATCGCCCACAGCCACTATCGCCCAAGAAGAAATTTTCGGCCCGGTTTTGTCGGTGATTCGGGCTCATAATTTCAGCGAAGCGATTGCGATTGCTAACGGCACGAATTTTGCTTTAACCGGCGGATTGTATTCTCGCACGCCTTCGCATATCGATCGAGCCGCATCCGATTTTGAAGTCGGAAACCTGTACATCAATCGCGGAATTACCGGCGCTGTGGTATCGCGGCAACCCTTCGGAGGATTCAAACTTTCGGGAGTTGGTTCTAAAGCTGGTGGCCCGGATTATTTGCTGCAATTCCTCGAACCCCGCACCATAACCGAAAATATTCAGCGGCAGGGTTTTGCACCGATTGAAGGAGTGGATGATTAATCTCAAATTCGTTTGATTAAGATTTGATACCCGACTTCTTAAAGAAGTCGGGTCTATGCTATCATGGTTCCAAAAAGTCGGGGGCACCTATTCTGTTGTTCTAATTGAATTTACTTAAAATGGAATATAGAAAAAATGGTACTCGTCTAAATTCTCACAATCCTTCACTTGACAAGTGGGTGAGATTTTTAATGATAGTTATATTAGTCATGGGTATATTTTTTCGTTTCGCCAATCTCGACAAAAAAGTTTACTGGCTAGACGAAGGTTACACTTCTCTGCGGATTTCGGGTTATACAGAATCGGAATTTGTTCAAGAGTTTGGTGACGGTCAAATCAAGGAAATAAAAAGTCTACAAAAGTATCAGCGGATAAATGCAGATAAAAGCGTTTTTGACACCGTAAAAGGATTGGCAATAGAAGAATCTCAACTTACTCCCCTGTACTTTGTAGCAGTGAGATTTTGGGTGCAACTGTTTGGAGATTCAATCGCAGTAACTAGAAGTTTGTCGGCGGTTTTTAGCGTGCTGGCATTACCTTGTATGTATTGGCTATGCTTAGAATTATTTGAGTCATCGGTGACAGCTTGGTTAGCAGTTGTCATAATAGCTGTATCGCCTTTTCAGGTAGTTTATGCTCAGGAAGCTCGACCTTACAGTTTGTTTGTCATGTTAATTTTACTGTCAAGCGCGGTCTTGCTACGAGGAATGCGCCTAAAAACTAATAGTAGTTGGGCAATTTATGCTGTAACATTAGTAGTTGGGTTTTATTCTCACCTCTTATTTGGAATAGTTGCAATAGGACATGGAATCTATGTATTAATTATCGAAAAATTCCGGTTTAACAAGACGGTAATTGGCTATTTGCTAGCATCAATAGCAGGATTGATTGCTCTGTGTCCTTGGATGATAGCTTTTATAAAAAATTCGGGCAATGCCACTGATAAAACATCTTGGCTGTCTCTGAGAAGACCTGTTTCCGACTTGATGAAAAGTTGGGTATTGAACATTAGCAATCAATTTTTTGATGTGGGATTTTACTGGGAGTTGCCACGACCCTATTTGATATCTACTCTGCCAGTTATTTTAATGATTTTAATAATGGTCGGGTATTCTTTTTATTTACTTGTCAGTAAAACAGAAAGGCGAGTTTGGTTGTTTGTTGTGACCTTAACGTTCGTGATAGTAGGGATTTTATTACCAGCGGACTTAATTAGGGGAGGGATTCGCTCGGTCAACACTCGTTACATGATTCCCTGTTATTTAGGAATCCAGATATCTGTTGCTTATCTTTTTACTCAAGTTCAAGTTACAGCCCAATTACAAAAGCTGTGGAGATTAGCTCTAGTTGTTCTGCTCTCAATTGGAATTGCGTCTTGCTGCCTCTATGTGTCTGCAGATAATTGGTGGAATAAATCTGGCTCTCTTCTTAACGTTTCGATCGCCCGCACAATCAACTCAGCTTCTAAGCCATTAATCATAACAGACTTTTCAGAGTATATTGTATGGGATATCGGCAATTTACTCAGTCTGAGTCACAAACTCGATCCCAAAGCTAAATTATTACTAATGTCACCTACAAATAATCTTGACATACCGGAAAATTTTGACGAGATATTTTTGTACAGTCTTTCTCCCGAATTAAAGACCAAAATTGCCCAAAGTAATCAATATAAAATACAAACAATTTATGCAGAAAATGACGAAATTATCCTAGGCAAAATAGTCACTAAATGATGTTTTATATAGTAACAGCACTTGAGTTTGTTTAAAATGGAATCTACCAAAGATCGCGATCGACTCAATTCTCACAACCCTTCACTTGACAAGTGGCTGCGATTTTTAATTATAGCCGTATTAGTCATAGGTGTTTTATTTCGCTTCGCCAATCTAGATCGCAAATTTTACTGGCTCGACGAAACATATACTTCTTTGAGAGTTTCTGGCTACACCGAAGCCGAAATAATCACAGAAATTTCGTACCAGAAAATAACCTCGCCCTCGGATTTACAAAAATATCAGCAGATAAATTCAGAACACAATTTAACTGACACGCTACATTCTTTAGCAACAGAAGACCCCCAACACCCGCCGCTGTATTACATACTAGCGCGACATTGGGCGCAATGGTTCGGCAGTTCTGTTACAGCAATGAGAAGTTTGGCCGCCGTGATTAGCCTGCTAGTATTTCCCGCAATTTATTGGCTGGCTTGGGAGTTATTTGAATCTTCAGCCGTAGCGTGGATGGCGATCGCACTTTTCGCAATTTCTCCCTACCACATCTTGTTTGCCCAAGAAGCGAGACAGTACAGTTTGTGGACATTAACTACTATTTTATCCAGTGCAGCCCTACTGCGAGCCACGCGCCCTGACAAAAATCAAAATGCTCTCGCCCTTGTGTCTCACTGGGCACTGTACGCAGTCACAGCAGCAATGGGATTTTACACCCACTTGTTATTTGTCTGCGTCGCCGCCGCCCATGCAATCTACATCGCAATCATTGCCAACTGGCGGGATATTAAAACATTTATTGCCTATTATGTAGCAGTTGTAGTAGCATTAATTGCCTCCATCCCTCCCCTGATAAATTCTTTAGAAAACTTCAATCAAATTAGAAGCACAACAGCATGGACAGAACAAACAAATTTCTTAAGATTAGTCAGCAGGTGGGTTGGTTCCGTCACCATAGCATTTTTTGATCTTGGCATCGATGGAACTGCCAACGCCACCCAACTAGCCTTGGTAATTCCAGTTGGGATCATAATTCTAGCTTTAGTCGGCTATGCCCTTTATTATCTATGCCGACAAACACCAAAGCGAGTGTGGTTGATTGTATTGTTATTAATTGCAACCACTGCTTTATTTTTGGCAGTCCCTGATATAATCAAGGGTGGAAGGCGATCGGCAAATCCGCGCTATTTAGTTCCTTGTTATGTGGGAATTCAGCTAGCAGTGGCTTACCTGCTGTCTGCGAAAATTAGTAACAATTTGGAAAAGTTTAAACAGCAAAAACTTTGGAAAATAGTTATAGTTACAGTTTTTGCCGCAGGTATTATATCCGGTGGAGTTAGTTCTCAAGCAGATATTTGGTGGAATAAAGGCAGCGGTTGGTTGCGCGCCTTGGAAGTAGCTGGGACTGTCAATCAAGCCAGCAATCCCCTAATTATCAGCGATGCCAATATCGCACATATCATGCCTTTAAGTTATTACCTAGAACCAAAAGTCAAACTGCTAATAGAACCCCGCTGTTACACTTCTTGCTACAAAAATCGAGAATTGGCAAAGAAAAAACCCCAACCCCCGCAAATTCCCGGCGGTTTCAGCGAGTTGTTTTTATACAGACCGTCCTCTACTTTGCGATCGGCAATTCAGCAACAAAACTATCAAATAGATCCGGCTGACACTGATGTCGATCTTAATTTGTGGAAACTTACCCAAAAATAATCTAAAACATTAAGGCAAAAAACACGGGTTTGGTGCAAAAAAATGTCTTGTTCACTGCGACATATTAACCATAAACGGCCTTTGTGGAAGTATGTCGCAAGTAGAGTTCGATAGGTTGGCTTTTCGTGGTAAGCTAAAAGTTAAGAATAAAAAAATAACATCAAAAATCTCAAATGACAGTCACTGAAACCTCCAACATTCGTAAGCTGCTGTGCGATCCAGACTTAGGGCTGATTCCTCACCTAGAAAAGTGCCTGAAAGATTTGCACTCATCTGCGATCGCCAGTGGAGAGAAATTCAAGGTAGAACCTTACGATATAGAACTCAAAAGCTGCCACACCCAGAAGCATCCCAACGACCAAAAACCCCTCGTCACCCAGTCAGTGTTAATAAAAGTTCCCCTGACTGGGAAAGTTCAAGACAAGATGCACCTATATCTGATCGCAACTGAGTTGCAGAACCAAATCGACGTTAAAATTATCGACTGGAGTGCCTTAGAACGCCGCCAATACGACATTCAGGGCATCCCCTTAAAGCAGCCGATCACCAAAATTGACGGGCAGATGAATTACGAGTTAGTATTCGATCGACCAACCTACTGCTGCATCACCCTGTGTCGCCAATTTGACTTAACTTACGCCGCCAATTTTTAATTTGGCTTGTAGGGGCGGGTTTCACCAACAATATTTAGGTTAATTAACAATCTATAAAACCCGCCCCTATCCCACGGTAAACCCCTTGTACATTTTTCGCATTCAATACAAATCAATGTTGATGTAAATTGTTAGTTGTGTGGCGGCGGGTTTATGTATATTGTTAGTAGAAATTCGATATTGTTGGTGAAACCCGCCCCTACGAAATCTGGTAACAGTATGTCAATCCCATTACCAATTCCCAATTACTAATTACCAATTATCAATTAATTCAAACCGCTCGATTCGCAGTTTCCGCAAGAATCCTCTTAATATCAGCAGGAGTCAGACTCGGATTAGCTTGCAACATCAAAGCTATCACGCCGGATACTTGTGGCACTGCCATTGAAGTACCTGCAAAATATCGATAGGGAATCCCCGGTTGAGAAAGCGGCACAGTTGAATAAACATCACCAGAATCCGCCCTGCCGCCATCGCCGCCCGGAGCAACAAAATAATTAATAGTCTCCGTACCCGCCCGGTTAGAATACTCCCCAAACAAGCCATTTCGGGTAACACCACCGACAGCAATTCCTACCTCATTGGCAAACCGAGCCGGATAATCTACTTGTGGGCGAGCATCATTTCCCGCCGCCGAAATCACGATCGCGCCTTGAGCTTCAGCCGCTCGAATAGCATCCAATTCTTGAGCATTCAACTGTTGACCGCCCAAACTCACATTGATTATCTTCGCTCCATTTGCCACCGCATAATTAATCGCATTAATTTCATCCCGAATTTTACCTACCCCTGCCCGATCGAGTATTTTCAAAGGCATAATCTTCGCAGTCGGAGCCGTTCCAGTAATCCCAACCCCATCTTTTTTCGCAGCAACTAAACCCGATATATGAGTGCCGTGATTGTTATCATCCATCGGGTCATTATCGTTATTGACAAAATCCCATCCTCGGAAATCGTCAACAAACCCATTGTTGTCATCATCAACCCCGTTGCTAGCTTTATTGCGACCGATCGCATCAACGCCGGTTTCCCCCGCATTGCTCCAAATATTCCCCGTCAAATCCGGGTGATTGTAGTCAACTCCGCTGTCGATAACTGCCACCACAATTCCGTCTCCAGTCAACCCCTGGGCCCAAACTTCTGGAGCTTTAATTAAATCTCTGCCCCACTCGTCGCCGCCCAAATCGGGAACATCAGGAAAAGTTGCAGTACCTTGAGCTTTAGCAACTGCCGCCGCTGCATTCACCAAACCGAACCCAAAACGAGAGTCAAAACCTTGCAAGTTGCTCGCATTGTTAGGAGAAACAGTTGCAGGGGTTGCAGACAGATTGAGGGTGAAATCTGTACTGCCTTGGTATTGATAAACTCGAACAAAGTAAGTTCCTGCGTCTAAACCATTGATATCGATCGACTCCGGCGATAAATCCAATTCTTGAGAAGAACCAATAATGTCGGTGAAGTCAATAGAATTGTCGCCGTTAAGATCTTTAATTAGAGCAACATCAACATCCGCCGTCAAACCGCTAACAGTTAATTTAAAGTCGCTAGTTGCAGGCAAAGTAAAGCGGTAAAGGCCGTCTGGCCGGGCCTTGCTAAGCGAGTCTGCGATTGTTTGAGTGCCGCCCAAAACGCCTAAATCGCGAGCTTGATCCAGTTGGTTGCCCAATACGGTAGTTGCAGAGATGAATGTATCGGCGAGGTCTTGTGGAGATGCGTTGGCTACCAAGCCTAAAATAGCATTGGATTGGCGAATTTTAATTAATGTATTGGAAATACCCGGGGCGATCGATATTTCTTCGAGAATTAAGTCAGCTTCGGTAAGATTGTCAGTCAGTCCGATCGAATCCACAAAACTGTTAAAGTCAGTAATAACGTCTGCAGCCGCCGGATCGGAGACTGCGGAGTTGCTGCGGAGGACAAAGGTATCTGGGCCCAAACCCCCTGTCAGCGTATCTTTGCCACCATCCCCCACTAAAACGTCGCTGCCAGAGTCACCGTTGAGGGCGTCATCTCCCTTACCTCCCTGCAAGGTATCGCTGCCGGCATCGCCAAACAAGATGTCGCTGCTGACACCACCGTTAAGTACATCGTTGTCTGCACCCCCTAACAGCGTATCGGAATTGCCACCGCCGAGAATGCGATCGTTACCATTATCACCGCTAATTATTTCGGCATCCGACGAACCGACAATAAAATCGTTGCCGCCGAGGGCAAAAAATCCGTTAGGATAAGGAGTCACAAAGCCCGGAGTCAAGGCGAAACTATTGGGGCTATCATCTAAAAGATAGGAAAGACCGTCAGGGCTCGGGCCGGGCATAGAAATGTACTCCTAGTGAGGTATATCGATCTAAATTTTAGATTTTAAATTTAAGTTTGTGGTTAAAAACGCCCTAAATAGTCTGTAATGCGCGCATTACAGACAGTCTGTAGAGGTCTGCATAGGTTAGGTTAAACTGAGATGTTCCACCCTTCTCAATTACTTGTTTAGGAACAGGCAAGATGCCTGTTCCACAAGAAAATTCATCTTTTGTGGAACGGGCATCTTGCCCGTT
>NZ_JAUBUJ010000109.1:0-27786 GCF_036705405.1 Microcoleus sp. B13-B6 | reverse complement strand
GAGGCTCTTTCTGCCCATTCTTGTGACTACTTTCCTATGCCTGACCTCATTCCCGAATTTCAGACCTGAATCCTTACATATTTTCTGGTTTAACATCGAGGTGTACTAAGTTCTGCTTGTGAACAAAAGTCAGCGCATCTCCCACTTGCTGAATAATTGGCAAAGCTTTTGTTTCCGACAAAATGCCGTTATCTTCCAGATGTCCAGCCAAGTCAATCCCGTCGATTAATTCCATCACCATGCACCACAATTCAATATCTCCAGCCATTTCTGGAAATACTTCATAAACTTGAACGACGTGGGGATGGCTGCACCTTACTAAAGACAAAGCCTCGTTGACAAATTTGGTTTGAAGTTCGCGAAAATTTGGCTTACCTTGAGAAATGGCATTTAGGGTTTTGATGGCGACTACTTTACCTTCTTTGCAGTTTTGAGCGCGGTAAGTGACACCGAATCCGCCGCCGCCGAGGATTTCTTCGATTAGGTATTTGCCGTTGTGGATTTGTTGTCCCGGCTGCCAGTGCCTCATAGCGGGTTTGTGGGGAGGGATAGGATGGTTTTGATTATAGCTGAGATGGGGGAATTTTTGTTGAGGCTTTGGATGATATCGTTTACGGTTGTTTCGGAATGATTTAACCGCAGAGGCCACAGAGGGCACAGAGGAAGAGAAGAGAGAGGTGAGGTTGAGAAACCGGGTTTTTTTACGTAGATATTCGGCATCTATCAAACCCGGAGATCCCCCCTAGCCCCCCTTAAGAAGGGGGGGACTGGAAGTAATCAAAGTCAACCCCTACTCCCCTTCTTAAGGGGGATTTAGGGGGATCTAGACTCAGATATAAACGAGATTTAAATGGATTACACTCTTAATTGTAAGCCTCCATTGGTAAACAAGAACAGACAAAATTACGATCGCCAAACGCATTATCTATCCGGCCCACCGCCGGCCAAAACTTATATTCGCGAGTCCAAGAGGTCGGATAAGCCGCTTGCGCGCGAGTATAAGGACGATTCCACTCATCAACCATCAGAGATTCTGCTGTGTGCGGCGCATTTTTTAACACATTATTTTGCGCGTCAACATTACCTTTTTCAATCTCCGCAATTTCGCCTCGAATCGCAATCATTGCATCGCAAAAACGGTCTAATTCCTGCTTTGATTCGCTTTCCGTCGGTTCCACCATTACCGTACCAGCAACCGGCCAAGAAACCGTCGGCGCGTGATAGCCGTAATCCATCAGGCGTTTGGCGATATCTTCGACTTCAATAGCCGCAGATTTTTTGAGAAGTCGCAAATCTAGAATACACTCATGCGCCACCAAACCAGCTTTCCCTTTGTACAAAACCGGATAATAAGATTCTAACCGTTTTGCCATGTAATTAGCATTAAGAATTGCTACTTTTGTCGCCTCAGTTAAACCGAATCCTCCCATCATCCGAATGTACATCCAAGAAATAGTCAAAATGCTAGCACTTCCCCAAGGCGCTGCGGAAACAGCACCAACTGATTGGGATATTTTGCCTTTAGGAAAGGAGGATTTGATGTTGCTCCCCCCCTTAGCAAGGGGGGGTTGGGGGGGGTAAGATTTTAATTCTTCATCAGTAGAAGGTAAGAAAGGCACCAAATGAGACATTACCCCAATCGGCCCCATTCCTGGCCCGCCGCCGCCGTGGGGAATACAGAAAGTTTTGTGCAAATTCAAGTGACAAACATCAGCGCCAAAATCACCGGGGCGGCACAAACCAACTTGAGCATTCATATTTGCGCCGTCCATATAAACTTGTCCGCCGCAGTTGTGGACAATCTCGCAAATTTCTTTAATTTCTTCCTCAAAAACGCCGTGGGTTGATGGATATGTCACCATCAAAGCCGCCAGTTCATTTTTGTGCTTCTCGGCTTTTTTATGTAAATCCGCAACATCAATATTGCCCTGAGAATCGCACTCGACAGCCACTACTTTCATCCCCGCCATCACCGCGCTAGCCGGATTTGTACCGTGGGCTGACTGGGGAATCAAACAGATATTTCGGTGAGATTCGCCTCGGTGTTCGTGGTATTGGCGAATAACTAACAAACCCGCGTATTCGCCTTGGGAACCGGCGTTTGGCTGCAAAGAAATTCCCGCGAAACCGGTGATTTCTGCCAGCCACTGTTCTAGTTGCACGAACATCATTTGATAGCCGCGACTTTGATCGCGGGGTGCAAAGGGATGTATCTTGCCAAATTCCGCCCAAGTCACCGGCATCATCTCTGCTGTTGCATTCAATTTCATTGTGCAAGAACCCAACGGAATCATCGATGTATTTAGCGATAAATCCTTGGCTTCTAAACGGTGCAAATAGCGCAAAAGTTCAGTTTCTGAATGGTAGCTGTTGAAAACTGGATGACCGAGATAGCTGCTGGTGCGATCGCAAAAATCTGGTAAGGTCAAATAGGAATTCAATGCGTCTGCATCCAGCGGAATGTTGAGAGCATTCTGCCCGTCACCCCTGATATAATCTTTATCCTGTGCAAAAATTTCCCACAACTCTTGCACATCTTCAACCGTGACAGTTTCATCTAAAGTGATTCCCACTGTCGAATCATCGAAAACTCGGAGATTAATTTTGCGAACTTTAGCAGCTTCTAGAAGTTCTGACAGCGGTTTGTCTCCCAATTCTACCCGCAAAGTATCGAAGAAAGGTTGAGAACCAATTTTGTATCCGAAACTTCTTAAACCGGATGCCAAAAGTGCTGTTAAAGTCCGTACTTTCTCAGCAATGTCTTTCAGTCCAGAAGGGCCGTGATAAACAGCATACATACTCGCCATCACTGCCAGCAAAACTTGAGCCGTACAAATATTGCTGGTTGCTTTTTCGCGGCGGATGTGTTGTTCGCGAGTTTGCAAGGCTAAACGTAAAGCAGATTTGCCGTTGGCATCTTTAGAAACGCCGACAATTCTCCCCGGAACTTGCCGTTTAAACTCTTCTCGCGTGGCGAAATAGGCTGCGTGGGGCCCTCCGAATCCCATCGGCACTCCGAAGCGCTGAGTGCTTCCTACGGCTATATCCGCGCCGAATTCGCCGGGGGGTGTGAGCAAGCAAAGGCTCAATATGTCGGCGGCTACTGTGACTAATGCGCCGACTTCGTGTGCCGATCGAATAAAATCGGTATAGTCGTAAATTGCGCCGTCTGTGGCGGGGTATTGCAGGAGAGCGCCGAAGATTATACGATCGAACTCAAAGCTTTGATGGTCGCCGACAATTACCTCAATTCCCAACGGCTTAGCGCGAGTTTGCACCACTTCCACAGTTTGAGGGTGGCAATCTTGGGAAACAAAAAACGCTTTTGCCCCCTTTTTGCTAGCGCCGTAACTCACAGCCATCGCTTCCGCCGCCGCAGTCCCTTCATCCAGCAAAGAAGCGTTGGCAATTTCCAAACCCGTGAGGTCAATTATCATGGTTTGGAAGTTCAGCAAAGCTTCCAATCGCCCTTGAGCAATTTCGGCTTGGTAGGGAGTGTAAGCTGTATACCAGCCGGGATTTTCTAGGATATTCCGCTGGATGACCGGGGGAGTGATGCAGTCGTGATATCCAATGCCGATGTACGATCGAAATACCTGATTTTTTGCAGCAATTTCTTTCAATTCTGCCAAAGCGCTGTACTCGCTTCGCGCTTCGGGAAGTTGTAAGGGTTGAGAAATGCGAATCGCCGCAGGAACCGTTTTGTCAATCAACTCATCGAGGCTGGAAATGCCCAAAACATTGAGCATTTGCTGGATTTCGCTGGGTGTCGGGCCAATGTGCCGGCCCGCAAAACCATTGATGGAGGAAAGGTTTTGCTGCTGGTTGGGTTCAAGTTGAGGGCTGTAGAGTACCAAGGCGGATTCTCCTGAATAGACTTTTGCTTCTTTGTTTGTAACATTTTGCTAAGAAAACCAGGAAGATTTTCTGCGTCTATCAAAGTTCGACAGTCCGATAGTCCGACAGTCCGACAGTCCGACAGGGGTTGAAACCCCTGTCTCATAGCTAAAGTCGTCTGAAGACGACTAAGGAAGATTTTTTGCGTCTCTCAAAGTCCGAGAGTCCGACAGTCCGATAGTCCGACAGTCCGACAGTCCGACAGGGGTTGAAACCCCTGTCTCATAGCTAAAGTCGTCTGAAGACGACTAAGGAAGATTTTTTGCGTCTATCAAAGTCCGACAGTCCGACAGTCCGACAGTCCGACAGGGGTTGAAACCCCTGTCTCATAGCTAAAGTCGTCTGAAGACGACTGTAGATTAAGGTCGATGGTTGAAACCGCTCTCGAGAGTCAAACGAAGTCTGCCTTAGCGGACAAGCGAGATAAAGGGGGTATTTAAGCCGGATTTGGTATCAGTCGTCTTTAGACGACTTGTGCTATTAGCCAGGGGTTTCAACCCCTGGCGGATTGTGGAATTATCAACGAGCCCTATGCCCTATGCCCCATGCCCTATGCCCCATGCCCTATTCCCTATGCCCTATTCCCTATTCCCCTTCGACCATTTTGCGATACTCCGGGGCCGAGAAAGCCTCGTCTGCTTCGCTGGGATTGTCAACGCGCACTTTCAGCAGCCATCCAGCGCCATAGGGGTCTTCTGCCAAATCTTCGGGAGACTCTATAATGTCATCATTGCGTTCTACGACTATACCGGTAACTGGTGCTTTCAAGTCTTCAACGGCTTTCACTGACTCGACTGTACCGAAAGCTTCGCCCTTTTCCAACCCTGCACCGACTTCGGGCAAATCTAGAAACACGATATCGCCGAGTTGGTCAACTGCAAAGGCACTGATGCCGATGGTGGCAATTTCGCCTTCTAATCGGATGTATTCGTGGGTGTCTAGGTATTTCAGGTCATCGGGGTATGTTAGTGCCATGTCTTTTCTCGCAATAAAAAAGTATTAGTTAAATCTTATTCAACTATGAGCCTTTAGTAATGACTAAATGGAACAGAAAAAATATTAAACGCTTGCTTTTTGGAGAATTTTCTGTCAAACGACTGATGCGCTCTATAATTTTTATTTACGCATTTCTATGTTTTTACGGTTTCTTTGTTTCAGAACGGCTAATTTTTCAACCTCCCCCATCTAGTCAAAGTGATAGCAGGGAAGTTATCAAAGTTAGCTCAGCTAATGGCGTGAAAATTTCTGCTGTTCATTTTCCTAACCCGCAAGCTAAATATACCATACTTTACAGTCACGGGAATGCGGAAGACTTGGCCGGGATTTTGTGGGTACTCAGAGAGATTCGAGATAGTGGGTTTGCTGTGTTTGCCTATGATTATCAAGGTTACGGCAGGAGTCAGGGAAATCCTTCTGAATATAATACTTATCGTGATATTGATGCTGCTTACAATTATTTAACCCAACAGTTGGGAGTACCTGCAAAGCAAGTTATTCTTTACGGGCGTTCTGTGGGCGGTGGGCCGACTATTGATTTGGCTTCGCGGCAAAAAGTCGGCGGTTTGGTGGTTGAAAGTTCCTTTGTTTCGGCTTTTCGGGTGTTGACGCGGATTCCGCTTTTACCCTTTGATAAGTTTGTGAATATTGATAAGATTGGCAAAGTTCGATCGCCTGTTTTGGTGATTCATGGTAAGGCTGATGAGGTGGTGCATTTTTGGCATGGAGAGCAGTTGTTTGCAGCGGCGAAGCAGCCGAAATTGAATTTTTGGGTTGATGGGGCCGGTCATAATGATTTGATGGATGTGGCGGACGATCGCTATGCTGCAACTTTGCTAAAATTTGCTAAGCTAGTAGATGAATCTTCTCGACCAAGATGAGCAACGGGCTAGAAGCCCGTTCCACAACAACACATACACTTCACTTCACTTTTTTTTCGGTAGTTGCTCTTAGTCTGCCCCTGAATTAAGGCTTACCTACTTAATTTAAATGGGGCGGTTTTGCGATTTATAAAATGGTTTTTTCACCACATTAGCCGGATAGTTTTTCCCGCGAATTTCGACTTCTAATTGCTGACCGATTTTCGCTAATTTTGCGGGAACAAATGCGAGGGCCACTGCGCGATTCAATGTAGGCGATAATGTACCGCTAGTAACTTCTCCTACTGTTTCGCCTTCCAATATTACCGGATAGCCGTGGCGCGCAATGTGCCGCCCCTGCATTTCTAACCCTACCAACCGCTTCGATACTCCACTCGCTTTCTGCTGTTCCAAAACCTCCCGCCCAATAAAATCGCCTTTGGTGTCGAGGTGAACTACCCAACCCAATCCAGCCTCTAAAGGTGTGATATTGTCGTCGATATCTTGACCGTAAAGAGCCATTGCTGCTTCTAAACGCAAGGTATCTCTCGCACCCAATCCGCAAGGAACAACGCCAGCAGCTAACAATTTTTGCCACAGTTCTTTTCCTACTTCGGCATCCACCATGATTTCAAACCCATCTTCGCCGGTGTAACCTGTTCTGGCGATAAAACTCGGCTGTCCCAACAGATTTGTTTCTAAGTGGCCGAATGCCTTAATTGGTGCGAGGTTGTCTTCTACAAAAGGCTGGAGATAGTTAACGGCTTCCGACCCTTGAATTGCAATTAAAACTTTATCTTCAGAAATGTCTGTAAAACAGAGTTCGCTCAATTCTAAGTGAGTGGTAATCCATGCTTTGTCTGCGATGCGAGTGGCGGCGTTGACAATGATTACTGCACGTTCTTCGCTAGTGATAGGATCTGGTTCTTGGCAGTAGAAAATAATGTCGTCTAAGATGCAGCCTTTGGCATTTAGCAAGACTGTATATTGAGCTTGACCGGGTTGCAAGCGGCTCAAGTCTGAGGGTACTAAGGGTTGAAATTTTTCTATTACTTGTTTCCCTCTCAAACCAAATTTTCCCATGTGGGAAATGTCGAACATTCCTGCTTGCTGGCGTACTGCTTGGTGTTCGCTGCTAATGCCTGCGTACTGTACTGCCATCTCCCACCCGGAAAATGGCACCATCCGAGCTTTGAGTTCTAATGATAGGTCGTACAGAGGCGTGCGGGCAAGTTGGCTCGGACTCTCTGGATTGTTGGGTTCAGTTGACTTTGCCACTGGTAGCGCTTTGGTTGTGGGTAGACTGTTTTGATTTTACGGGAAAATTGGTTTTCGCGGTGTGTGGCACGATCGAATTTAACGACACGGCAATGCTGTTTAGGTACAAGTCGCGATCGAATTTAACGACACGGCAATGCTGTTTAGGTACAAATTAGGATACGGCAGTGCCGTTTCCCTGACGAGCGACTGTTGCTCTTAGTAAAAACCTGACCGTTGATGGTTACGAGATGCCTAGTGGCGAACACCGGGTAGGGTCAACGGGCGCTAGTCTTTTGCTTGGTTACTCAAAAGAGTATTTTTCAAGGTTGGCATTTAAAGCGCCCAAACAGTTAAAAGCTTTACAGGGAGAGGGTTTTCAAGGTTGCCTAGTTGAAACGTTAACAGAAAGGGACGATCGGCGCGGTGCATCCAAAATCAAAACCTTAAGCAAAACAGACTTCAAAGTCTGGGTGGAATATGAGGCAACCAAAGGCAACAAACACGCCCTGGCTCTGATGGCTGCATCTTTCAGTGAAGTGCTTGACGATCGCTTTGTCGCTGCTTTCGGTCACACGCCTATTGCTGACAAGGACAAGCTAGAAAAGTTTGATGTCGATTATGGAGCGTATTTGGAGCGGGAAGAGCTGTACCGGGAGTTAAGGGAAGAGTTGGAAGCGCTAGAACTTCCAGGCGACAAACTCTATTACCCTTTCCTGGAACCGCTGGCTACGGGCCACTATTCTAGCTACGCTGAAGACCCCGACTGCTATCAAGCCCAATCTATCTAAACAATGTTCAACCTCCCAGGCGCTGACCTAGGAGGTTGAATTTACCATTTAGGGCAAAAGATTGAGACAATTTTGGTATCCCTATCAAAACTGCAAACTCATGAAAATTCCATCATGGCCCGCGTGGTTTCCCCATCCTATCTCATGTTTGAAAGGTTTTGTCCTCAGCTACGCTTTCGCCTCCACGGTTAAATCTCAGTTTCCAGTGCAAGCTCGTGAGGACGTTGCTCCTATCTTGATTGGAGCGTGGATCTGGGTAGTCTTGCTATTTACCTTTTTCCATTGGATTTCTGCGTTTGCTATCAACTTAGCGTTAAAACATTTACCCACAAACCCATCGTTTGGAAATTTGCGCCAACACCTGACTACCTGGTCGAGCACAAAACAGTCTCACTGGAAGGAGGGGTTAAAGGCTTTCGTTATCAGCTTTCTAACTTCCATTTTCGTAACGGTTGTTGTATTTTCAATAATCCCCGCACCTAGTCGGATTGACGCCTACAACAACAATTCCTACGGGCTCAGGCAGACGATGATTCAGGTGAGATTTACTCTAATCCCCATTGGAATGACAATAATTTCTGCCTATCTCTATCAATGCGATCTTTGGCTGCGTCAGCGACGGGCGGCAAACCGAGAAAGGCGATCGCAGAATTCCACCGCACCCGCTCCAAATCCAATAGAACAAGACCTCAACCAACTGAGCGCCGACGCTGGATCAACTCGGATGCGACCTGCGAGACTAGCCGCCCCCGAAGTTGCTAACTGGTATGTATTCCGATCGGGCAAAGCCGAGGGCCCGTACACGGCGCTGCAACTTTGGGAAATTCAGAAAATTACAGCTCGCACAAAAGTTCGGCGAGGGGAAGCCGACTGGCAGCGCGCCGGGGAAATTTCAGAACTGGCAAAGTATCTCAGTGAAAAATAGGAAGCCAATAAAAAACCGCTGGTACACACTAGCGGTTTTTTGTTGCGGGCGATCGTGGGACAAGTCTAAATTTTCACAATTTGAGTGCAGGCTGAATTACTTTTACGGGTACAAATCAGGTATGCTGTTTTGTGACCCTTCTTCGCAATTTTCCTTTTTAGTGTCTGTAGTGGTTGCGTATCCCTAATCTTGACTTATGGAGAATAGCGGGCTCGAACCGCTGACCCCTACAATGCCATTGTAGTGCTCTACCAACTGAGCTAATTCCCCTTTCTTTTCGCGCTCTCAATCATGCCTTAACTGACCAATATTTGTCAAGCTTTTTGGGGAAATTAGTTTTGAGCCTTCGGCTGGCAAGGCTTTCGGCTTTTTTTCCACAAAACTCTCCTCGCTTCTGGACAATGGTCAATCGCCTACTATCATTTAGTAAGTGTGTTGGGATATTTCGCTCAAATGGCTCAAACAAGACCCCATGAGGAAGTAGACGACTAGCAGAGCGGCGGCTGAGACCGCAACTAGGGTGCCGGCTAGCATTAGTGAAAATTCCCGTTGCGCGATCGCCTCCTGCATTAAGTGCAAAGACCAGGCAACGAGGGCAACGTCAATTATTAAAATAGAAACCAGCATAAGTTACGATTTGTAACAGCTTACCTATTGTAACAAAACTTTTCGCTCCGTGCAGATAAGCTCAGGCGTATTTAACTTTTGCTGTAAAACCCGAAGGGAGCAGCGGAAAGCTACTGAGAAAAAATTATAGCTTTTGGTGATAATTACAATATGCAAAGTAAATGAGAGCTAGCTCAGCTTTAGAGGTGGGGTTTTTGACTCTTGAGCGATCGCTCACGCTTTTTTGGGGGGGTAGGGTGCGTTAGCGAAGCCCGCCCCTACGGGGGCTACGCCAACGAAGAGGATCGACCTTTGAGTATAACTGATTTGATAGCAGAAGGTCTGAGCCGCTGTTGCACTTGGATGCTGTAAAATTAACTTTATTAATCTGCTTTTAAAAGATGACAAATCGCTCTACTCGCGCCCTTTTTCACAGCAAAACACTCAACACTGCTTTGCGTGCTTTTAGCTTTCCGCCAGATATGGAAGTGCGCCGCCAAAAATTGGGAACGTGGATTGCTGCACTTAAAACGGGTACGTTAGACGAAGTTAAAGAAGTTTCGCTGCACGGCAGTTTTATTAATGATATTTTTCAGGATATTTTGGGATATTGCTCGGTAATTCAAGGTGCGGGGAAAGCTTGGGAAATTAACGCCGAACAAACGATATCTGATGGCGGCGGTTCTGCTGACGGGGCGATCGGCTTTTTTACTGCTGCTGACAATCTTAAAGGCAAAGCCGTGTCCCTGCAAGGTAAAGTGATTGCTCCGATCGAACTCAAGGGAGCGAAAAATGATTTAGACCGTCCCGCATCACATCAGCATCCTGCGCGAACCGAATCAGCAGTTGACCAAGGTTGGCGCTACGCTAATTATACACCGGATTGTCGCTGGATTATTGTCTCGAATTATCGAGAGTTGCGACTTTATCATACCAATAAAACTCCTGCTTATTACGAACAATTTTTTCTGGCTGACTTGGCGGATATTGCAGCTTTTAAGCGGTTTTACTTTCTGCTGTGTCGCCGCAATTTTTTGCCTCAAAACCAAGCTCAAACAGGTTCTGTTATTGACAGACTGTTAAAAGACTCTGATGAAGCTCAAGAAGAAATCACCAATAAATTATATCAAGAGTACAAAGCAATTCGACTCGCTCTCGTCAAGCATTTTCGCTTTTCTGGGCCGCAGGATATCCCCAACCGCGATCGCGTACTCATCGAAAAAGCTCAAAAAACTTTAGACCGCGTTTTATTCATTGCTTTTTGTGAAGATAAAGGGTTGCTGCCGCGAAACACCCTCAGCAACGCTCACGACCACCAAGACCAATACAATCCTAGATTAATTTGGGAAAATTATCAATCTGTATTTCGCTGGGTTGATGTGGGAAATGATGACCCTCCTGTACCGGGATACAACGGCGGTTTATTTAAATTCGATCCGGTTTTAGACGCACAATTGACTGTGCCAAATCCTTTATGCAGTCTGCTTAATAAGCTGACCAGATTTGATTTTGATACCGAAGTTTCCGTCGATATTTTGGGGCATATTTTCGAGCAGTCTGTTACAGATTTGGAAGAATTAAATGCTGAAACTACCGGACAGGAATACAATCATAAAAAAGGCAAGCGAAAAACTCAAGGTGTGTTTTACACGCCAGCTTTTATTACTCAGTATATTGTCGAGGTTTCTCTCGGTGGCTATTTGCAGCGTCGAGAGCAAGAATTGCGCGATTTATTCCTAATTAGCGAAGTTGCTGAAGTGTCGGTTCAGCCGCCCAAGAAAACTGCAATTAAGTTTTGGAAAGCGTATCGAGACGAGGTGCTGCAAAAAACGCGCGTCATCGATCCGGCGTGCGGTTCGGGTGCTTTTTTGATTGCGGCTTTTGATTATTTGATGCAGCAGTACGAAAGAGTCGATCGCGAATTGAATGCTTTGGGGTATAAACCAAAAGACGGCAACTCGCTGGAATTTGACAGAAGCATTTTAAGCAACAACCTGTACGGCGTAGATTTGCTGCCGGAATCGGCGGAAATTACCAAACTTTCTCTGTGGTTGAAGACGGCCGAACCTGGTAAAACCCTGACGTATTTGGATGATAATATTAAAGCGGGAAACTCGATCGTCGCTGACAGTAATGTAGCAGATACAGCGTTTGATTGGCAAGCTGAATTTCCCCAGATTTTTGCTGATGGCGGTTTTGATGTTGTCCTTGGCAATCCGCCTTACGTGCGGCAGGAGTTGCTGTCTCCAATTAAACCATACTTGCAAGCAAATTATGAATCCTATAACGGCGTAGCAGACCTTTATACTTATTTTTATGAACTCGGATTAAACATTCTCAAACCGAAGGGAGTGCTTTCGTATATTGTCACAAATAAATGGCTGAGGTCGGGATACGGCGAACCTCTACGCAAGTTCTTTGCCAGTCAAGGTTTACTAGAGCAAATTATTGATTTCGGACACGCGCCCATTTTTGAGGATGCTGATACTTTTCCCTGTATTGTCGCAGTCAGAAAACCTAACGCTTCTCTATGTATCTCTGAAACTGAAAGCGAGATTGAGCAAGGTAAATCTGAACCTAATTCGCCTGTGATTGTTTGTCCTGTTCCGCGCGAGGAACTTGCTAATATCAATCTTACACAATATGTTCAACAACACGGTTATCAAATTTCGCGAGATCGTTTCACTGCGAGTGCTTGGAGTCTGGAACCTCCTGCTGTTGATGAGTTAATGCAGAAAATAAAACAAGTGGGAGTTCCGCTAAAAGATTTTGCAGGGGTTAAGCCTTATCGAGGTATTTTAACAGGATTTAACGACGCTTTTTTTCTTGATGAAGCCACTAAAAATAGTCTAGTTAAAGCTGACCCTAAATCTGCTGAAATCATCAAGCCCTTATTGCGAGGTCAGGATATTAAACGCTGGTATCCTCAATGGGATGAAATTTGGGTAATCTTCGCTCATAGAGATATTGAGATAGAAAACTATCCTATGATAAAATCTCATCTGCAAAAATATAGAACTAAGTTAGAAGCAAGATCAGGTAAACAATTATGGTGGCAGTGGCAAGCATCTCCATCTTTTTGCAACCTCTTTCTACAGCCTAAACTTATATATCAGGAAATTCAATTTCATCCAGCATATAGCTATGATAATAGGAGTTATTTGACCAACAATAAAGCTTTCATTATTTCGACATCTGAATTGTATATCTTGGGAGTGCTTAATTCAGCACTTATGTGGTGGCATAATTGGCGGTATTTACCGCACATGAAAGATGAAGCACTGAGTCCGCTTGGCGAATTGACGGAAAAGCTTCCCATCGCACCACCAACTGACTCAGTTCGTGCCGAAGTAGAACTAATTGTCAGCCGTTTAATTGAAATCGCCAAAACTAATCAAGAAACTCACCGAGATGTCTTGCACTGGCTGGAAATCACTTATGTAATTGATAAACTCGGACAAAAACTCGAAGATTTTTCTGCTCTTTCTTTTGCTGAATTCGTAGCAGAAATCAGAAAGCGAATGCCGAAAACTAAATCATCCGATCCTCTCGGTGTTGCTGGACTAAAAGCCGTCCGCGAAACTTATAATGAATATGCACCGGCCATTCAATCTCGCAAAGCTGAGGCGTTGAGACTCGAACACCGTTTATCCGATTTAGTTAATCAAGGTTACGGATTGACACCGGAAGAAATAGATTTGATGTGGAAAACAGCACCTCCGCGAATGCCGATCGCCCGACACATTTGATAGAATGTTAAAGCAGCATCGCTGAGAATGAGTTTATTATAAAAGGCGCTCTAGTTTTTTGTACACTTCATCATCGTTACGCTTCGATTAATCATAATATCCCGGCCGGGGCGGGTTTTTGAGATTGTCAATTATTGGCTGGTATTGTTGGTGAACCCGCCCCTACGAACGTAATGACAGAAACACGTTTTTTTTGCGTCGCGGACTATATCATATCAAAAAATTGTGTTTTTTGGGGAATATTTGTTAGACTGGGATTGTGAGCTAGCGAGTCGATAGACCATACTTTGTACGCGAGGTGAATCATTATGCTCCAAGCATTTGAAGGAATTTACAGAAATGGAGTCATCGAACTTTTAGAAGTTCCTGAAAACATTTATGAAAGCCGCGTGGTGATTACTTTTTTGGCTGCGCCATCCATTCCTAGATCGCCTACATTTATCAAGTTTGGAATGTTTGCTGGTACTCAACAATCCACCGCAGACGATTTCGAGATTGCCGAGTTTCAAGGGGATACTGACGATGAATTAGATTGGTCATAGCTGCCGATGAAATATGTCATTGATACCCACGCGCTGATCTGGTTTCTCGAAGGAAATCAAAGATTGGGGACTCAAGCCCAAGCAATTCTCTCCAATTTGACCAGTCAGCTTGTTCTACCTGCGATCGCCTTGGCTGAAGCTGCATGGATTGTAGAACGAAGAAAAACATCAATTCCATCTGTGAATGCTTTGTTGAATGCCATTAACAGCGATCCTAGAATCGCGATTTATCCACTTGATCGAACTATCATCAATCAAACGCTCAGCTTATTGAGCATCCATGAAATGCACGATCGTCAAATTGTAGCAACCGCAATGATTTTGCAAAATCAAGGTGAAACTGTTGCGCTGTTTACGTGCGATGGAAATATTACGGCTTCAGGTGTAATTTCTGTTATCTGGTGATTGTATTTATAATAAAATAACGGTTATTTGTAAACCATCAAGTTTCACCATTTGTCAGTTGTTTGAGTGTTTCTACAAAGGTTTTAGTACCCACCATTTGAGACTGACTCAGGGCAGATTTTGCAGAATCGCCTAAAAGCATATCTTCTACTTCCATCAGTCGCTCTATCAAGCGCTGATAGGCATCAGCGGACATAATTACGTGGCTGGGCTGCGATTTATCTGTGAGTAAAACTGGCTCGACAGCAGCTCGGTTAAAGACTGTCCCCTGTGGATTGCAGGCTTCTGCGAGGGTGTAACTTTGCATGACAGATGTTATGAGTGTGGGTTGTGTCTATTTTAGGCAAAATTGTGAGGGATTGGGAGGTCGATCGCCACTTTTGTTTTAGCCAACCGCAAATAATCAAAAAAGGTATGAAAATTTCCATACCTTCCTAGTGGAGATTATTTTTAAACAAGTGCTGTTGCTTGCTTTGTTTGTTCGAGATACTGCCGATATTTTTCCTCGGAACCGAAGGAGTCAACTGAAACCGTAGCTTGTGGCATCGGTATCAATGGTGTCTGAACAGGGGAGTATTTGCAGTAGCAAACCACGATCATCTCAAATTCATTGTTCTGGATGGCTCTCAGGTATTCTTCTACTCTAACTACTTCCCAGTCGCCTACGCGGTAATGAGTATCAGCACCAGCTATTTGGGTGTCTTTAGATTCTGTCAGAGTTTGGAACTCTAGCGGCCGATAACCAGGTTCAGGAATCGGTGAATTTGATGAATCAAAATACTCTGCCAGAATGTCGGTTAGCCCTCCGGTGTGAGCTAAAAGTCTGTTCTCGGCACCTTCTTCTTCTGTCCAGTCAGCGCGAAAAATAATGTATTTTCTGCTCATTTGTTAATCCTCCTCGTCTTCATCCATGTAGTTAGGAAAACTGGTTTCACCTTCAAATATGCAGGAGTATTTGAGGATGGAGTCTTTTGTCGGTTTGATTCGTAGCAGTCGCCAGCCGTATTTTTCCTGCATTGCATAACACCGCCGTCGTTCGGTGACGGAGTGGCTTGAGGTGACTTCCTCTGGTTGAGAATTGGTCACAACGATCGTATCTCCATAATGTTCATTTGAATGGTGTCAATGGCAAGGTCATTTAGATTTAGGTTTTTGAGTTCGATCGATCTGGGTGTTGCTGCTTGCGCTCTAAGAGCGTTTTCCGAACGACTGCCAGCACTAAGCTGGGCACACTTCTGAACTCCGAATCAGCCCATTCTTGCAAAACCTCATATTCTTCGGGGTTCACTCGGATGGTGATTACAGGCTTTTTGGAAGGCATTGCTTGTTGGCTCGTATACGTTAATACCCATTATCTCTACTCTTTACCTTCAAACACTTGTTCTGGGGTAACACACCTGTCTCATATAACTTTAAAAGTTGCTTATGTTAACAGGTGTACCACCTGACATTTAGTATAACACCGTAGTGTTGCGATCGACTCTACAACTCAAAAACCCAGAATGATCATCAAAAAAAGGGGCAACTCGCGTCGCCCCTCATCTATTTAACCAGCTACAAAATTACGCTTCCACAGCAATCTTTTGTTCCGAAGCCTCCGGCGAATTCGCTTCACTTGGCGGCACAACTTGCCAGAATTTCGGCAAATATTCCGACCAATTTGCTAAAATCTTCTCAGCTTTCTTGCTGCCGGTTCGATCGCACTGAGCCTCAATCAACTCCTTCAATTGCGCCTCCCCAGCCGCCGTACAAACGCGCTGCATCTTCACAATCTCCCCGTTGACGTGAGCCGGAAAAGTCCCATCTTCATCGAGGAAATAAGCCAAGCCACCAGTCATTCCAGCGCCGACGTTGCGGCCGACTTTTCCTAACACGACAATTACGCCGCCAGTCATGTACTCGCAGCAGTGATCGCCCGCACCTTCAATCACAGCTTTCGCCATCGAGTTACGCACCGCAAACCGTTCGCCAGCTTTACCCGCAGCTAACAGAGTTCCCCCCGTCGCGCCGTACAAACAAGTGTTACCGACGATCGCATTTTCGGAAGCATCATAAGTCGCACCAGCCGGCGGTGCGATCGCGATTTCGCCACCGTGCATTCCTTTACCAACGTAGTCATTGGCTTGGCCTGACAGCACCAGCGTCATTCCCGGCAAATTGAACGCGCCGAAGCTTTGGCCCGCGCTACCAGTGAAGTTGAGGGTGATTTGACCGCTAAAGCCCGTGTTGCCGTGTTGCTGTGCGATCGCACCACTGATTCTTGCGCCCACCGTGCGATCGGTATTCACCAATTTTACACTCTTGCTAACAGTGCCGTGATTGGCGATCGCACTTTGAATCTCAGCATCCGCCAGCAAATCGTCATCTAACACAGGCCCGTTGGTGTGTACGTCGCCGTGGATCAAGAAAGATCGATCGCTCTTAGTATCAGGTAACTTGGTCAAACAATCCAAATTAATCGCTTGGGTTTTAGTTAGTTGCACCCCATCGCGCATTTTCAGTAAATCCGCGCGGCCGATGATATCTGCGATCGACTTATAACCCAATTTCGCCAGCAAACTCCGCACTTCTTGTGCTACGAAATAGAAGAAATTAACCACGTGTTCCGGCGTTCCGGGGAACCGTTTCCGCAAGTGTTCTTGTTGAGTTGTCACCCCCACCGGACAACTATTCATGTGGCAAACGCGAGCCATAATGCAGCCTTCTGCAATCATTGCCACCGTGCCAAAACCGTACTCTTCGCCGCCCATCAAAGCGCCTACAATCACGTCCCAGCCGCTTTTAAAACCACCGTCAACGCGGAGCAAAACTCGATCGCGCAATTTATTTTCCATCAGCACTCGGTGAACTTCTGTCAATCCGAGTTCCCACGGAGAACCTGCGTGCTTAATCGAACTCAGTGGCGAAGCACCGGTGCCGCCGTCGTGACCGGAAATTTGAATCACATCAGCATTTGCCTTGGCGACACCCGCAGCTACAGTCCCGATGCCGACTTCCGACACCAACTTCACCGAAACTCCTGCTTTCGGATTGATTTGGTGCAAGTCAAAAATCAACTGCGCCAAATCCTCGATCGAATAAATGTCGTGGTGAGGAGGAGGAGAAATTAGCGTGACACCCGGTTTCGATCGGCGCAAATAAGCAATGTACTCGCTCACTTTCGCCCCCGGCAATTGACCGCCTTCACCCGGTTTCGCACCTTGTGCGATTTTAATTTCGATTTGTTCGGCGTTCATCAGGTACTCAGGAGTCACCCCGAAACGCCCGGAAGCTACCTGTTTGATGGATGAAGAAGCTGTATCGCCGTTCTGCAAACCTTTCAAGTGAGGTAGCGTTTGTGAGAAACCTGCCGCGCTCACATCGTTTAGCACTTTGTAGCGCACCGGGTCTTCGCCGCCTTCGCCGGAGTTGGATTTGCCGCCGATACGGTTCATCGCAATCGCGAGAGTTTCGTGGGCTTCTGGGGACAAAGCGCCCAGGGACATACCGCCGGTGGCGAACCGCTTGACAATATCTGCTACAGATTCTACGTCTTCGATGGCAATGGAAGGGCGATCGCTCTGGAAATCCAGCAAATCGCGCAAAGCCGTTACCGGGCGATTTTCGAGCTGTTTCTTGTAAACCTCGTAGTGATCGTAAGCACTTTCACCATTTTTGTCACCAATTGGTGTCATTTTTGGTTCGGCCCCATTGCCGTTACCGTTAGTCTGAGCCTTAAAAGTAGTCACAGCCTTGTGCAAAGCCTTCGCCATTTCCGGGCTGTTCATGTGATATTCACCACCCCGGCGGTACTGAACAAAGCCGTAATTTTCCAGCTTTTTGAGGTGCAATTCTGGGAAAGCCTGACTGTGGAAAGACATTACCTCATTAGCCAGTTCCGCCACACTCAAACCGCCGATGCGGGAAACAGTGCCTTTGAAACCCAAATCTAGCAAATCACCGCCAATGCCGATCGCCTCAAAGATTTGCGCCCCCTGATAGCTAGCCAGCAGCGAAATCCCCATTTTCGACATAATCTTCAGCAAGCCGTTTTCCACCGCTGTGCGGTATCTAGCTTGAGCCTGTGCCACGGTAATATTGGGAACTTTGCCGTGCTGCATCAAGTTTTGAGTCTTGCTGTCAGACCACCAGGCGCGCACGCTTTCCAAGGCCAGGTAAGGGCAAACAGCCACCGCCCCGTAACCAATCAAACAAGCGAAGTGGTGAGTGCTCCAACATTGGGCGGTATCCACAACCAGGGAAGTTTGCATCCGCAGCCCGACGCTAATTAAGTGGTGGTGAACCGCACCAACTGCCAGGAAGGGCGGAATATAAGTACATTCAGCACTCAATCCAACAGAAGATTCGCCTTCGGCCTTCGAGATTCGATCGCTCAAAATCAGAATTCTCGAACCCTCGCGCACCGAAGCAGCCGCCTTTTGACAAAGTTGCTCGACTGCTGTTTTCAAACCAGAAGGCCCGGCAGCAATTTTGTAAAGAGTTGACAATTCGGTTGCGGGGAAAGACTTTTGCTCTTTCAAGAAAGAGAGTTCAGCGTCGTTGAGTACGGGAGAATCAATTTTCAGCCGCTTGGCATTTTCCGGTACTGCTTGCAGTAAATTGCCCCGCAGGCCTACATTCATCGTCAGCGACATCACCATCCCCTCGCGCAGGGGGTCGATCGGCGGATTTGTGACTTGAGCGAACCGCTGTTTGAAATAGTTGTACAGCAACTGAGGCTTTTCTGACAATACAGCTAAGGGAGCGTCGTCGCCCATGCAGAAAGTCGGTTCTTTCCCAGAACTCGCCATCTCGACGATTACCATGTCCAAATCTTCGGCTGTGTAGCCAAAAGCAGTTTGGGTTGCTAATAAGGTTTGCGAGTCAAGGGTTGCTGTTTCGGCAAAAGGCTGCGGTTGCAAAATTTCGCGGTTTTGTTTCAGCCATTCGCCGTAGGGATGCCGCTTAGCAATGCGCTGCTTGAGTTGCCAATTTTTGAGAATTTCCTTAGTTTGCAGGTCAACTGCAATCATTTGTCCTGGCCCCAAACGGCCTTTTTCGACAATATCTGCTTCGGGAATATCGACAACTCCGGCTTCGGAGGCCACAATTACCAAACCGTCTTTAGTAATGCAGTAGCGGGCCGGCCGCAAACCGTTGCGATCGAGCGTAGCACCTACTTGTTTGCCGTCGCTGAATACCAGCAGTGCCGGGCCGTCCCAAGGTTCTTGAATGCCGCTGTAATACTCGTAAAAATCGACAATTTCTGGATAGGGAGCCAAATCCGGCTGATTTTTGTAGGCTTCTGGCACCAAAATTGTCAGGGATTCTAGGGGGGTGCGGCCGGAGTGCACCAACAACTCCATCACGTTGTC
This sequence comes from Microcoleus sp. B13-B6, assembly GCF_036705405.1. Taxonomy (NCBI): domain Bacteria; kingdom Bacillati; phylum Cyanobacteriota; class Cyanophyceae; order Oscillatoriales; family Microcoleaceae; genus Microcoleus; species Microcoleus sp. B13-B6. The sequence continues at coordinate 8,404 of NZ_JAUBUJ010000109.1, read as the reverse complement.
CAAGTTTGCCGAATCGCTGCTTTCGGGATTGACAATTGGGTTGAACGTGTCGATATCAGCTTGAGTCCAATTCGGGTGAGATAAATTGGCTTGCCGCGCCTTCATCCAGGTAATATTGCCCAACAGCGTGTTAATTTCGCCGTTGTGTCCCAGCAAGCGCATCGGCTGGGCTAAGTGCCAGCGGGGCATGGTGTTGGTGCTGAAGCGCCGGTGATAGACGGCAAAGGAGCTTTTATAAGCGGGATTTTTCAGGTCTTGGTAAAATTCTGCCAATACGGCCGATCGCACCATGCCTTTATAGACGATCGTGCGGCAGGAGAAAGAGCAAGTATAAAAGTCTTGGCGGGTGAAGTTGGGCCGATTTGACAGCGCGTGTCCGATCGTGCGGCGCGCCAAAAATAGATGTTTGTCGAGTTCGTCTCCGGCTAAGTGCGGTGAACTGACAATTACTTGTTCGATTTGAGGTTGATTTTCTAGCGCTTGCTCGCCCAAAACCGACGGTACAATGGGAACTTTGCGCCATCCCAAAAGTTTCAGCCCGCGATCGGTCAGAACTTGCTCAACCACCTGCCGCGCTATAGTCGCTTGAAATTTATCTTGAGACAAAAACAGCATTCCCACGCCGCAGTTTTCCCGCGCCGGAGGCACAATTCCCTGTTCGGCGAACCAAGTATCCAGCAATTCCCAAGGAATCGCCGTCATTAAACCCGCACCATCCCCGGAATCCGAGTCAGCGCTGCAACCGCCACGATGTTCCAGACAAGTTAAAGCTGGCAGCGCTTTTTGAATAATCGAGTGGGTGGCTTCACCGCTTTGGTTGGCAATAAACCCCACACCGCAGGCATCTCTTTCTTCCACTAACCAGCTTTGGCCGGCGAATGGAGTTCCTCGCTCAGTCTGATGCACGTTTCTGTTTGGATCGATCGTGTTACCCATGTTGATTGAATGTTATTTCCGTGATTGTGTGGTGGATGCGTTTTTATAGCTCGGAGAGAGAAGGCTGCCGAGCGGTGGGAGCCTAGTAAACTTTAAAACAGCACATTGGAAGCTGATTGGATAAAAATTTACGTCGATGCTGCCTGTACTTAGCACTAAAACCCTGTTTGCAGATTTCACATTATCTCGCTCGCATCGCCTCGGAGATGTCTCCTAGAATACCCTGCTGTTAAAAAGCAGTGATTCTTTGGGAAATCGCCGCCCTGCAAATAAATACATTGCTGGCGATTCCCTACGGGATAGCTGCGCTTCACGAGTTTTTTGTGTGGGTTTTTCCTGAGTTCGGAAGGGTAGCCTTACGGACTCAGGTAGATAGTAACTTTAGCGTTATTTTGCTTGCTGCGCTGCTGAGTTGCTTTCGTCAGCGCCCGCAGACACAAAAGCCACCTGCCCGCTCAGTCGGTAGGTGCAATGTAGCAGCGCGGTTCACAACTGGTGAAACCGGTCTTATTGTGAAGTCAACTCTCAAGCTGCGAACATCAAGTTTATCAAAAAATTGATAAAATTTCACCCATTACAGTCAGAGTTTACGTGCAAGTCTTGTCAGCGATGTCCAGAACCCAGGCTAAGATGCCTAGCCCAAAAAGGTTGACAGTTTTCCACAAGCCTATTTTGGATTTTTTTACCCACAAAGTTTTGTCATCTCCAATCCGTTGGCATCGGAATTATTCATCTCTCTCTTCCCTTTCTCTGTATCCTCTGTGTTCTCTGCGGTTTAATCATTCCGATACCACCCGAATGGATATCACTCATCAATGCAGGCTATTTCAAGGATTTCTGACGCATTAGGAGCATCTGGTAGAGCCGGCGCCACCTTTTTAACCACGCCCCAAATGGATACTTGCTTGCTGACAGGATTCGGGGAAAGGCAAAAATTTTAGACCACAGTTCAAACTGCCAGATTGATTGAAGTAAACCTCAAACCTCAAACTCAACTCAACTAACGCTCACAAGCTTGTCCTTGGTAATTTTGTTTAGCTCAACCGTGAGCGTTTTTACAGATTTGATTGGCATGGGGAATATTTCATGCCTATCTTTTATAAAATAAAGTTAGTTAGCAGAAATAGTAAGACTGGAAAAATGTGCCGATGGTGATTACGCTCAATTTTGCATACAGGTAGACCGAAGCCAAGTGATATAAATCATGGTAATCCTATTGTATGAGAGATATAATTAAAATAACTTGACACTGATTAAAATGGCAGGGCTGTTGAGAAGTCACGCTTTTTTTGTAAGGAACATCTGAGATTAAATTAACCCCACACACTTGTATCAATGCGTGTTAATGACTCAGCAAATAGACCAAAATCTAAAGTAATTTTAGGTCAACGCTATCTCAAAACAAGTATACAAGCAAAAACAACCAAAATATTAAGTCTGGTTTGAAAAGGGCGGTTTCATAATTTGAGCTACAAAGTAGATTAAACTAAATATAGTTAATCAATAGCACGGCCGATAGAGCGAAAATAGTAGATATTAACTCTAAAAAGCTTCAGGCTTGACAGAAGCAATAGGAATAGGTAGGTATGGCTAGCATAACAAATATTTTTCGAGGATATCAGATTAACGAGCAAATATACGCAGGCAATCGAACTCTAGTTTATCGTGCCCGTCGGTCTTCCGATCAGCAGCCCGTAGTGATAAAACTGCTGCGAAATGACTTTCCCCGCTTCCACGAACTGGTTCACTTCCGCAATCAGTTTGTCATTACTAAAAACTTAGAGATACCCGGCACTGTCAAGGCATACAGCCTGGAGACTTACCATAACCAGTATGCTCTGGTGATGGAAGACTTTGGCGGAATTTCCTTATGTAGCTACCTCGCTAGTCTGGTGTTCGCCAGCAACGAACCTCTGGAAGGGTTGCCCATTAACGAGTTTCTTCCCATTGCCATTCAAATTGCCAACTCCCTCGATGGACTTTATCGCCACCACGTTATCCATAAAGACCTCAAACCCGCCAATATTCTAATTAACCCTGTCAGCAAACAAGTTAAGCTGATTGACTTCAGCATCGCTTCCCTGTTGCCGCGCCAAACCCAAGAAATTCAAAATCCCAACCTCCTTGAAGGCACTTTAGCTTACATATCTCCCGAACAAACTGGGCGAATGAACCGAGGCATTGATTACCGCACAGATTTCTACTCTCTGGGAGTTACATTCTACGAACTGCTGACGAGACAGTTGCCTTTCCAAAGCGAAGATCCGATAGAGTTAGTACACTGTCACCTTGCCAAGCAGCCTATTCCAGTCCATCACCTGAACACAAGCGTTCCATTGGTGCTGTCTGAAATTGTTAGCAAACTGATGGCGAAGAATGCTGAAGATAGGTATCAAAGTGCTCTAGGACTCAAGTTTGATTTGGAAACTTGTTTGTACCAGTGGCAAAAAACTGGAGAAATCGCCTCATTTAAACTAGGGCAGCGAGATTTGTGCGATCGCTTCATCATTCCCGAAAAATTATATGGTAGAGAGAACGAAGTATTCTCCCTACTGGCAGCCTTCGATCGCGTGAGTGCAGGAAGCGCGGAAATGATGCTGGTGGCTGGCTTCTCAGGTATTGGCAAAACCGCCGTCGTCAACGAAGTTCACAAACCGATTGTCGCAGCTAGAGGCTACTTCATCAAAGGCAAATTCGACCAATTTGGACGCACCCAACCATTCTCAGCTTTTGTACAAGCTTTTCGCGATTTAATGAAGCAATTGCTGAGCGAAACAGATGCTAAACTTGAACAGTGGAAGACTCAAATCCTGGCAGCATTGGGCGAGAATGCTCAGGTAATCGTTGAGGTAATTCCTGAACTAGAAGGGATTATCGGAGAGCAACCACCCGCACCAGAACTTTCGGGCAGTGCGGCCCACAATCGCTTCAATCGGTTACTTGAGAACTTCATTCAACTCTTCACAACCAAAGAACATCCCCTCGTCATTTTCTTAGATGACTTGCAATGGGCAGACTCAGCCTCATTAAAGTTGATTCAACTTTTGACGAGCGATCGCGATCGGCGGTATCTCTTTTTAATTGGAGCGTATCGAGATAACGAAGTCAGTCCGGTACACCCTTTAGTGTTGACATTATCCCACATTCAACAAACGGGAGCTACTGTAAACACAATTACCCTCGCGCCGCTCGATCGCTCGGAGTTGAATTGTCTGATTGCCGATACCTTAGCTTGTTCTACAGCATTGGCTCTGCCTTTGACAGAACTCGTTTATCAGAAAACCCAAGGCAATCCCTTTTTCAGCACACAATTCCTCAAATCTTTGCATGAAGATGGGATAATTGAATTTAATTTTGAAGCTCGGTATTGGCAGTGCGATATCGCTAGAGTGCGAACCTTGGCACTAACGGATGATGTAGTAGAATTCATGGCACTTCAGTTGCGAAAGTTGCCAATCAGGACACAGGAAGTTTTAAAGTTAGCTGCTTGTATTGGCAATCAGTTCGATTTGGCTACCTTAGCAATTGTTGATGAAAATTCGCAAACAGCCACAGCAACAGCTTTGTGGAAAGCACTGCAAGAAGGGTTGATTTTACCAGTTAGCGATGTTTATAAATTTTATCAACAATGTAGTAAAGACTTAGCTGAACCAGCCGGCAGGCAAGAGACCACTGACTTATTAACGAGCAATGAACAATTAGCGAAATACAAGTTTTTGCATGACCGCGTACAACAGGCTGCCTATTCTCTCATTCCCGAAGACCAAAAACGCTCGACCCATTTAAAGATAGGGCAACTGCTGTTTAAGGAAACATCGGAAGTCGAGCGGGAAGAAAGAATTTTTGAAATGGTCAACCATTTGAATATGGCGATTAAGCTGGTTAGCGATCGCGTGCAACGGGAAGAATTTGCCCAGTTAAATCTAGTAGCTGGACAAAAAGCAAAAGCCGCAACAGCGTATGCGACAGCCTTTGAGTGCTTGAGTAACGGAATTGAATTATTAGCAATGGATTGTTGGGACAGCCAGTACCAACTCACCTTAAACCTATATGAGGAAGCAGTTGAAGCGGCATTCCTGAGCGGTGAATTTGAACAAATGGATCGATGGGTGCAAATCGTGTTGCAGCAAGCCCGAACCTCTCTGGATACTGTGAAAGTTTATACAGTGCGAATTCAAAGTTACATCGCTCAGAATAATTTACCCTTAGCAGAACAGACGGCGCTGATTGTTCTCAAACAACTGGGCGTGGAATTTCCAGAGAATCCCAGCCCGGAAAAGGTTCAGCAAACCCAGGATGAAACAAAACGCAAGTTCGCCAGCCACACGTTGGAAGAATTGATTAATCTTCCAGAGATGACCGACTCCTATTATCTAGCAGCCCTGCGAATTTTAGGCACGGTTGTGTCGGCTTCTTATCAGTCTGCATCTAAATTATTCCCGCTGATTGTTTGCAAGCCAATAGAACTATCTCTCACTTATGGAAATGCACCTACATCTGCTTTTAGTTATGCTTGGTATGGTTTAATTCATGCAGGAACAGGAGGGGATATTGATATCGGCTATCAATCAGGTGAGGTAGCTTTAGGTCTGCTAGATAATGTGAAAAGCAAAGAGTTAAAAACTAAAACCTACAATCTTGTTTATGGCTATGTCCGGCATTGGAAACGCTACCCCCAAGATTCTTTGCCATTTTTATTAGAAGCCCATCAAATTGCCCTAGAAGCAGGAGAATTAGAATATGCTGCCTATGGACTTTACAATTATACGGCGCTTTCTTTCTCTATGGGCAGAGACTTGGCGGAAATGGAGCGGGAGACAGAAACCTTCGATCGCGCTATTCATCAGATTCGTCAGGGAAACGCACTCAGTTTCGTGAAAATTTTTCGGCAGGCTGTTTTGAACTTGCGAGGCAAAACCGATAACCCCTGCCGTTTGGTTGGGGAAGCTTATGATGAAGACATCATGATACCGCAGCATCAAGCTAATAACGTGCAGTATGCGATTTGCAGCGTTTATCTCAACAAGTTGATTCTCGGTTATTTGTTTGAAAACTATCAACAAGCGCTGGAAAATGCCGTGCTAGCAGAGCAATATTCGGATGCTCTAACCGCAGGGCTTCAGTATTCGCTGATTTATTTCTATGGGTCTCTAACGTACTTAGCGGTGTATGCCGAGGCTGATGTGGAAAAACAAGCTGCACTCCTAGAAAAAGTAGCAGTAAATCAGGCAAAAAGCAAGCGATGGGCGGAGTATGCCCCTATGAATCACTTGCATAAGTTCTATTTGGTCGAGGCAGAGCGATATCGCGTTTTAGGACAGCAAGTTGAGGCGATGGATTTTTACGATCGCGCGATCGCTCTGGCTAAAGAAAACAAATACCTCAATGAAGAAGCTTTGGCAAATGAGCTGGCTGCAAAATTTTATTTACAATGGGGTAAAGAAAAAATTGCTCAACTTTATCTAATTGATGCCTACTATGCCTACTCTCGTTGGGGAGCTAAAGCGAAGATTGACGACATAGAACAACGCTATTCTCAATTGCTTGCTCCTATTTTGCAACATAATCAAGTTCGTTTTTTCGATGCAGTGACTACCTCCCATGACACCTCATCTTCTAGCAAAAACCAAACAATTACTGGAAGTACGAGTACCACAGTAATAGATTTACCAACGGTTATCAAAGCTTATCAAGCTTTGTCTAGCGAAATTAAGCTGGAACAATTGCTCACTACCCTGATGGAAGTAGCGATTCAGAATGCAGGGGCTCAAACAGGAGTATTGATTTTGAAAGAAGAGGACAACTGGACAATCGCCGTCCACTGTAGCCCTCGCCAAGGCTGTCTTCTGCAAGAAACTATTGGGATAGAGGAGAGCGAAGCAATTCCTCAGACTGTGATTAATTACGTCAAACGCACGCAAAAAACTTTAGTTTTCGATGATGTCAAGACTGAATTAATATTTACTTCTGACCCCTATATCAAGCAGCACCAACCTAAGAGCATCCTATGTACTCCGATTACCCATCAAGGCAAAATGATGGCAATTCTGTATTTGGAAAATAATCTGACGACGGGGGCATTCACTGGCGATCGCGTCGCTCTGCTTAACATCCTCTGCTCCCAAGCTGCCATCTCGCTGGAAAACGCCCGCTTATATCAGCAATCTCAACAGCTTTATCAAAAATCTCAGGATTATGCCCAAAAACTGGAGCAGTCTATCCAGGCTCTCAAACAGATGCAACTGCAATTGGTGCAGGGTGAGAAAATGTCTGCTCTGGGAAATTTAGTCGCTGGTGTAGCCCACGAAATTAACAATCCCGTAGGCTTTATCGCCGGCAACTTGCAACCTGCTCAAGACTACGTGGGGGATTTATTCAATTTGATTGATTTGTATCAAGAAAAATTTCCAAATCCGGGAGGGGAAATAGAAGCAGAAATAGAGGATATGGACTTGGAGTATTTGCGAGAAGATTTGCCCAAATTGATTGGCTCGATGAAGGAAGGAGTTGAGCGCATTCGCAATATCAGTACGAGTTTGAGAACGTTTTCTAGGGCGGATAGCGATCGACCAGTTTCTTTCAATATTCATGATGGACTCGAAAGCACTCTGCTAATTCTCAAGCACCGTTTAAAAGCCAGCGAGTTCCGCCCTGCCATTGAAATTGTGAGAGAATATGGTAACTTGCCCCTAGTAAAATGCTTTCCCGGACAGTTGAACCAGGTATTTATGAACGTACTCGCTAATGCCATTGACGCTCTGGAGGAGTCAAATAAGGGGCGGAGTTTTAGTGAAATTAAAGCCCTGCCTAATCAAATCACGGTTCAAACTGTTCTGAGTGAAGACAACAATCAGGTTTTGATTCGCATTAAGGATAATGGAGTAGGGATGTCGCCCGAAGTCAAGGAAAACATCTTTAACCACTTATTTACAACCAAGCCTGTGGGTCAAGGCACTGGATTAGGATTGTCGATCGCCCATCAAATTGTTGTGGAAAAACATGGAGGTACGTTACTCGTGAATTCTTCTTTGGGGCAGGGTTCGGAGTTTGTGATTGGTATTCCGGGGTGAGCAGTTTGTAGTAGGGATCTAGCGTAATTATTGCGATCGCCAAAAATATCGGATTTAGTAAGAAGAAACATACGGATTTTCCGGGTTCCTAAATTCCCATGCGTTTAGAAGTGAAATTGTGAGTTGTAAGCTGTGAAACGTAATTTTTTCTATTGGCGTCTAATATTGTCAGTCTCGATTTTACCCGTACTGGCGATCGTCCCGTCTTTAGTGTGGAATCAACCCGCAAGAGCACAAGAGGGGGAGAGGGCTGGGTTGATTCATGCTTCGAGAGCCCGCCAGGGAATTCATTCCCTGGCTGATAGCGAAAGTCGGTTGAAACTCACATCTTGCACCATTCTCAAGAACAGGCAAGATGCCTGTTCCACAAAGAGTGAATTTTCTTGTGGAACAGGCAT
>NZ_JAUBUJ010000108.1:0-27986 GCF_036705405.1 Microcoleus sp. B13-B6 | reverse complement strand
AGGAAAGAAGAAGAAGGAAGGAGCCAGAAGAAGGAAGGAGCCAGAAGAAGTATTTTTACAAATATGAGATGCTCCCGGCTGCTCTTTGAGCAACCGCAAGCAATTTTTATCGACATTATCATAGCGTATCTGACCGAATTTGAGGTTTTGGAAGGGTTTAAATGCGATCGAACTACTTGTCAAATACCTGCTATCGTGATGAAAAATATTATTGCGATGCGAAGGGAAACGATATCAGGAATTGTAGCTGTTGAGAACAGAAGTCCGATGCTGCGAACCTAATTATATTTTTTTCACCGAATTTTATATGGTTCGTAAGAGAGTTAATTTATACACGACAAGATTTATTGAATTTGCAACAGCATTTAACCTTTGTGCTGTAAAATGTAGCAGTTCTCAGTTGCCGACTATATAGTAGGGACTTACCGAGGGCCTGTTTTCGTGTCGGCGAGCGGCTAAAATCCATGATAAATCTCGTTCTTAGCAAAGTCTCGATTAATAAAAATAATGCAACAGTAGGCCAGTAATCCAAACCCATACCAAATAAGCCATTCCCAATTCTAAAATCTAAAATCTAAAATCTAAAATGGTATGACTTTCATCTCCCTTCAATATGCGCTGTTTCTGTTAGTTTTGTTCGCGGCTTACTGGTCGGTTCCGCTGCGGTGGTGGCGGCTGTTCATCATGTTGGCGGGTAGTTTGATTTTTTATGCTTCGCTGCAAATTTGGTACATTCCTCTGCTGTTAGTCGGTGCTTTGTTTAATTACTGCTTGGCGATGGCGATTGGGGAACCTCTGGATTGGCGGATTGCTAATGAATCTTGGAACCGCCGCCGTTTGTTGCTGCTGTGGATAGGCATTTGTCTGAATGTGTTGCTGCTTCTGGGCTTTAAGTATGTGCCTTTTTTATTGAGTTCGATCGGCACTTTGTTAAATTGGCCTGTAGCTATCGACGGGGCTGACTGGGTGAAAAGTCACGTCATTGCACCCCTGGGATTGAGTTTCTTTTGCTTTGAGTGCATTGCTTATTTGATTGACGTGTACCGAGGCGCGCCTGCTGCTACTTCGCTGCTGCACTTTGCTGCTTACAAGTTGTTTTTTCCCAAACTGATTTCCGGCCCGATTACTCGGTATCACAACTTGATCTATCAACTGAAAACCCAGCAATTTCCGACGCCCGATCGCATTTCTGAGGGACTTTGGACGATCGCCTTTGGTGCAGTAAAAAAAGGTCTTTTCGCAGATAACTTGGGAATTTATGTCGATTTAAGCTTTACCAACTTGCAGCGGGCGGGTAGCGAGGATTTGTGGCTGGCGATTTTGGCTTACGGGCTGCAACTTTATCTCGATTTTAGTGGCTATGTTGACATGGCGCGCGGTACTGCTTTGCTGCTGGGTTGGTACTTGCCACCAAATTTTGATTTTCCTTATTTTAGTGCCAGCATAGCTGATTTTTGGCGACGCTGGCACATGACTTTAGGCGATTGGCTACGCAATTATTTGTATTTTCCTTTGGGCGGTTCGCGAGTCGGTTTGTGGCGCACTTGTCTGAATTTGTCGATCGTGATGTTAATTGCGGGAATTTGGCACGGGGCAGCTTGGGGATTTATTGTGTGGGGGGGTTTACACGGTTTAGCTTTGGCGGTTCACAGGCTGACTGATGTGCTGTTTAAGCGGTTGCGGATTGAGTTTTTGTGGGAAAATCCGATCGGTATTGCGATCGGTTGGCTGTGGACTCAGGCGATGGTTTTTGGTAGTTGGATATTTTTCCGACTTCCCGATTTAAAGGATTCTGGATGGGCGATTTCGCATTTGTGGGGACACACTGCTGATGTGCAGTTTGCTGAGAAAGTTTATGTAGAAGCTTTGGGTTTAGATAGAGTGAGTTTAGCTTGGATGTTGGCTGCTTTGGCTGTGGCGATGCTGGGGAATTATGCGTTGAGTCGGGGTTTGAAATTGGAGTTAAATTGGCCGATGAAATTGGTGTTAGTGCCGCTTTGTTTGTATGCGGTTTGGCTGTTGGCTCCCGAAGGCGGTTTGCCTTATATTTATTTTGATTTTTAGGGTATTGTTTAATTCGCCTTCTGAACAGGCTTTCCGGCCTGTTCCACAAAGAGTAGATTTTCTTGTGGAACAGGCCGGAAAGCCTGTTCTTGACAAGGGTGCAAGATGTCAGTGGAAGTGATTACCCGCTACCTATTAGTGTCAACTTAAGCTTTTAGTCCGCCAGTCCTCCCGCTCACCCAACAGTCCGCCAGGGAATGAATTCCCTGTCTCATAGCTAAAGTCCTCTCAAAGAGGACTGAAGAACTCATTAGTCCTCATAGCGAGGAATTTCGCTTTGATATCATTTCCGGTTACACCGGCATGATGTTGACGGTTGACGGTTGACGGTTGACGCCGTGAACAGTCAACAGTCAACAGTCAACAGTCAACACTCAACAATCATCTCGCTCCTGCAGGCTACAACTGATAAGAACACCAGTCACTCCAGCTACCGACATAAAGTTTAGCATCGGGAATTCCGGCGATTTCTAAAGACAGTAAATTAACGCAAGCTGTCACCCCGGAACCGCAATAAACGATGATTTCTTCCGCTTTTTCTAATTCCGTCCACCGGTGTTTTTGTTCCGAGGCCGATCGCACTTTTCCTGTTTCATCCGTCACCCCTTGCCACGGATAGTTAACCGCACCCGGAATGTGACCTGCAATGGGGTCGATCGGCTCCCGCAAACCTTCATATCTCTCACTTTCTCGCGAATCAACCAAAACCTTTCCCGGCAAGTCTTTACGCTCTTTTACCGCCTCAATATCTACCGCCAAATCCGGCTGCAAGTGAGCAACAAATTTACCCTCGCGGGGGTCGGGCAAAGTATTTGTTACCGGATAGCCCGCCGCTTTCCATGCGCTGAAACCGCCGTCTAACAAAGCGACTTTGCTGTGTCCCATATATCGCAGCAGCCACCACAAGCGAGCAGCAAAAGCCAGTCGCGAATCGTCATAGGCGACGACTAAAGTTTCTGGTGAATTAATGCCGATCGCGCTCAATTTATCAGCTAATTCTTCAATATTTGGCAGCGGATGTCTACCGCCGTGTTTGCCCACTGAACTCGCGAGATCGCGGTTTAAATCTAAGTAGAAAGCTCCAGGAATGTGACTTTCTTGATATTGTTTTTGTCCCAATTCAGGGTCGCCAAGGGAAAAACGACAGTCAATGATTACAACTTGCGGATTGTCGGTATTGGTGGCTAACCATTCAGGAGAAACGATTAAAGTGTTGTCAGTCATAATTTTTCACATCAATATTTGAACATTTATCGGGAAGGAGCTTTTTTCTCTGGTTCTGCTTTATCGGTACGAGATTTTTTAGGAGTTGCTTTCTCCGAAGCTCTTTTTTCAGAATTTGATTTTTTAGGAGTTGCTTTTTCCGAAGGTGATTTTTCGGCGGGCGCGGGAGTTGGAGTTGGCTGAGGGGGAGTTACTGCTGCTTCTTGAGCGTAAAGCAGATATTTCTGATACTCGATTACTTTTGATTGAGCGAGTTGATAGTTGGGGCTAGACACTGGTACTCTTCTCATTAATGAGACCGCTTCTTGCCAACGATCGATAACTGTCGTCCAGTCTTGCTTGGTTTTTGCCGATCGCCCTAACTCTGCTGCTGTGAGTGCGCTGTTAACGGCTTCTCGAAAAGTATCTGGTGCAGTTGCTAAATCTGCTGTTCCATCGGGATTATTCCCAGCAGTTGCTGCTGGCTGGTTCAAAATTTTACCGACAAACGCCACCACGGCGATCGCCAACATACCCGTTACTAGCCCGACTACAATGAAAGTCGATCGCAGCCGGTTCTCAAAAGCAGCAAGTTCCGGCGGTTTTTCTTCCTCAATATTGCTCTCCATCTCTGTGCGATCGTCCATATTAGCAACAGCAGTATTTGGTACAGCTTCTCCTGCAAAACTTTGTTGTTCAAAAGTGCTGTTCTCCAAACTAAACTCTTGACTCCAAGCAGCAGCAATCTGACCGCTTTCTCGGCCATCCACCTTCACTTTGCGAATCGAATCCGGCTGCAAATTCGTCAGCTCGGTGCGAACAAAATCAACTAATGTATCTTCTTTCGGTACTTGCTCGGCCTCAAGAATTACATCCAAACAATCGCCGTCGAGATTTGCCGAGGCTGTGATGCCTTCAGATTGCAACTGGCTGTCAAGCCAAGATGCGATCGCCTGCGGATTTCCCTGCTTGGCAAGTTCCTGAAAATTAAGCTCTGTCATAGCTGGACACCTGATAATGCAGAAGGTAGAAGGTAGAAGGAAGTTCGGTAACGGATTACGTAACAGATGTAACGGATGGAAGAAGTCAGAAGGCTTTAGTTATTTAGCAGAGAAGTCAGAAGCAATATGATAGCTCATGTTTCAGCAATTAAGAACGTCTTAACCTTCGGGCGCGGTTGCTATAGAAGGCAGAATTAATGAAAAAGTCAGAAATAGTTTTTTTAAAGTTGAAAACACCCTAACTGAAATTCAACAAATAGTATAATGTATCGTGGCAAATCCCAGCCCAAAGATGCAAATTCTCACTCTCGCTCCCCCTCCCAGCCCTTGGGAAAAGACTCGCATTCCTTACCCCCAAACGAACTCAGGTTTGTAGTGAGGCATGCAAGTCGTCTTGCTCAGCCGCCAAATACTGTTGCTGCAACCAGGTTTTTGATACCGGGCGCGCCAGTCCAGATATTGCCAGCATCGCCCCTACAACCAGCATCCGCCTGGAAAAATCCTCGATCGCGCGGATGTGAGATTTGAGATTAAAAAATTGTGCGATCGCAGTGCCATCGGCCGACAGCGAGTGATATCATCAGTTAGTCAATATTCAAGTTTTTATAGCAAATAACTCGATCGCACAATGGTAGCAATAGCAATTTTAGCTGCTGGACGCGGCACGCGCATGAAATCTGACTTGCCTAAAGTTCTACACGAATTGGGCGGTCGATCGCTAGTTGAGCGAGTCCTCCAAAGTTGTCAAGAAATTCAAATTACCAGGCGACTTGTCATCGTCGGTTATCGAGGCGAACTCGTTAAAGAATCCCTGATTCGAGGTCAAGAAATATCAGGGAAAAATCTTCAATCTCCTCCCCTAGAATTTGTCGAACAAACCGAACAATTGGGAACAGGTCATGCCATCCAACAATTGCTGCCTCACTTAGAGGGATTTCAAGGAGACTTGCTGGTCTTAAATGGGGATGTACCTTTGCTGAGGGCAGAAACTATCAAACAATTGATGGCCATTCACAAACAGCACCAAAACTCTGCTACTTTATTGACAGCTAATTTGCCGAATCCCCAAGGATACGGTCGAGTATTTACCGACAGTCAAAACTTAGTCCAGCAAATTGTCGAAGACCGCGACTGCACACAAGCTCAAAAGCAAAATCACCGAATTAATGCAGGTGTTTACTGCTTTCACTGGCCGGATTTAGAGAAAATTTTGCCAGAATTGAAGGCAGACAATGACCAAAAAGAATATTACCTAACTGATACGGTAAATTTCCTCAGTCCGGTGATGGCGGTGGATGTGGAAGATTATCAAGAAATATTGGGAATTAACGATCGCAAACATTTAGCTACAGCTTGCGATATTTTGCAAACGCGGATAAAGGACAAGTGGATGACGGCGGGAGTGACGCTGCTCGATCCCAACAGCATCACCATTGACGATACCGTAGAGTTGCAGCCGGATGTGGTAATTGAACCGCAAACTCACTTGCGGGGAAATACTTCGATCGCCTCTGGTAGTCGCATCGGCCCCGGCAGTTTGATCGAAAACAGTCAGATTGGGGAAAATGTGACTGTGCTTTATTCGGTGGTTTCTGACAGTATGGTTGCTGAAAATTCGCGAGTTGGCCCTTACGCACACTTGCGGGGACACGCAGAAATTGGGGCGAACTGTCGCGTCGGCAATTTTGTAGAATTGAAAAATACTCAAATAGGCGATCGAACTAATGTCGCTCACTTGTCTTATTTAGGCGACGCGACTTTGGGAGAAAAAGTCAACATCGGTGCTGGGACAATTACGGCGAATTATGACGGAAAAAACAAGCACCAAACTCAAATAGGCGATGGGAGTAAAACTGGTTCTAACAGCGTGCTGGTTGCACCGATAACTTTGGGCGAAGATGTTACTGTAGCGGCGGGTTCTGTGGTGACAGAAGATGTGCCGAATGATTGTTTAGTAATTGCCCGTTCCCGGCAAGTTGTCAAACCAGGTTGGAAGTTGAAAGAACCTACAAAGTGAACGATTGTTCACTTTTTAGATGATGAGTTTCCACCCAATCGCGAGTTTCGCACTGGATACCAAAGAAACCGGGTTTTTATACTGGAAGCGATCGCACTCTAGAAGAGATTTTGGTGAAAAACCCGGTTTCTGCGTAAGTCCGCAACCTTGAGAAATCGGGTCGATCGCGATCGGCTATTTTTGGTGATTTTGCTGGTGCAGATAGTTGTTAATCGCTTTGGCGATTTTTGCTTGCTGGTATGGGTTCATGGTGCGGGGTAAGGAGATGCGAGAGCCTCCACAAGCTAACAGCCTGACTTCGTACCAAATGTCATGATCCCGATCTTTTGTGCGATCGACTTCCACACCATAAATATCGCACAGAGAGTATTCCATTACTTTACGTGCCAACAAACCCCGCTGTTTAACAGTCAAGGTGTTTAAATTTTCATCGAAGCTGTAGATTTCATTATTTCTCAAGACGATCGCTGCGATTCCTGCGAGCAAAAATATGCCTCCTGTCCATCCCAACCAGTGATCCTCTTGGCTTAAGCGCAGCAATCCATTTTTTGCATTTTTAACAAAAAAATTGATGTCAGAAGCCACAGCGTCTTGGGTTCCCCAATTAGTGGAGTTAGCAGTGAAAGGAACAGTGCCAACAGAAGTCAAAAGTACAACTCTGGTTTTATAGCCGCATCTTTCAACTTTAGCTCCCCGCAAAGAAGCCAGCTCAATTTCTTTGATGTTCGACCCCAGTAAATTCGATCGCACAATCTGGCAATTTCCTTGTTTTGCCTTCAATCGCTGGCAGTTCAGGGTTGCTGCATGATAGTCAAAAGTCAGCGATATCAGTCCAACTGCCATGAATAAACAACTAGGGAGCCAAAAATCAAATATGCTTTGAGTCTGAATTATTAATTCACTCGCTGTTTGCTTGATTATTTTCATTTATCTCACCCTTTTATTCCAAAATTGAGGCTACACATCGACTTCCTGACCCCGATCAGCCAAGTTGTTAACTTATATATTATTTGAAGTCGTCCTGTGCCATGACCCCTTTTATATTGCTAATAGGTTAGCACTAAAATGTCTGACCGACAACAAAGGTCGCGAGTTTACCTGCGGATGGGTTTAAGATAGCTTTCCGTGATTTAAAGTAGATGAATCTTAAAAGTATATTAATTATGTTATGGGAATGAGACCTTAGCTTCGCGAGCCGTAGGAAAGTAATCACTCTGGTGAGAACAGGTTTACATTTTGTTACATTATCAGGTTTATTTGTGCCTACTTAATTATCATTAAGCTAATCAGCATTTAAATTGCATGGTCAAATAAACTTTCACTCTTGTGAGGAGTAGGGGTTGGGCCCGAAAGCCCGCCCTCAACACAAAATTTAAATGCCCAACAGCTTAGTTATGGATTTGGGCGATTGCCTACGCGATAGCTAGGGTTCACCGATTTGTAGGGCAAATACATTGCTAAGCGTGCGATTATCGTTAATCGAGATATAGCTGCGAATCAAGTCAGCCATTTTGTATTGTTCTGTTAGTGAATAGCTTCTTAAACAGATGATATCGCCCCCTAACATCCACAAATCAACATAATAGCTACAATTTCCCTCGCTATCTCCTATTTCCTCTAATTCCACCGCAGAAATCTCGCGAGTTGAGCATTCGGTAACATCATGAAGCCACACACCGCGTCGTTTAATGGTCATTTTGCTAAAAGTTTTATCAAAAATGTATGTTTCATCTATCGCGCCGTCCAACAAAGACAGCGAAAACAACAGAAATATACCTCCACCTATCCAATTTGATGCTAAAATTATCTGCAATAGTCCAATGACAATGAAGGGAGAAATTAATAGCAAACCATCCCAGGCGCTGGCAGTTTGAATTGTTAGTTTAGTAGGTGTTCGCGTGAGAATTTTCATCAGTTAATTTTGGATTTTCACCAACAAGGTGAATTACTTATCTATCCGCTGTATACAATTTATCAGGCACGGATTATTATTTAACACTGGTTTGGACGATCGCACTTTTGGTGTTGTAAACAGCCTTGACAGCATAAGCGTCGCCTGGACGTTGCTGTAAAGCTCTGTTAAAATTGATTAAAGCGGTTTGATAGTCTCCCTGCCCGTATTAGATATAGCCGAGTTTCATCGATTGTTTGAAGTCAGAAATTTGAGGAGCAACACGAGCAGAAATAGGCTCAGAAACAGGTGCTACGACAGCAGGAGATGGCTCGGCAGCAGGAACTGACTCGAAAGCAGGAGATAACTCTTGATAGGGTGATGGAGAAGTGTTGAAACCAGAAGGCAAAGAAGAGGGCGATTGCTCGTTATACCCCTGCTCTACATTAGATCCAGAGTCAGAGACTTTTACAAAAATTTGGCCATAAAATACTGAAGTAGTAATGCCTCCCAATACAAACATTAGCAATCCAGCACATTGAATTAAAAAGGTTTTTCTGATTTTTTCATTGCTCCAATTTTTGATATAAAAAACCAATGATGCCAATGGGACAAGCAAGTAAAGCACTCCCCAAATAGTTTCCTCTCCAAAAGCTTGAACTAATCCCCAAAAATAGCCAACAAGACTTAAAACTAAACCTAGGATGAAAAATAAGGCGATCGCAATTCCAGGCATTTTCTATTTCTCCGATTGATGTATAGTTATTTTGCCAACTGTAAAGGAGAGGATTTTCTACCTGCAACTCATTCCCCTGTTTGCTGTGTTAAAAATAGATTAGCGGTGAAAACAGTCCGATCGCGCACAGCGAATGTTAGGATTTTGGTTAGGAATTAGACTAGGAACTCGATCGCGACTGCCGCAAATGATACCCTCTACCCTCGATCGACCCGAAGAACCATTTGCACGCGCCAGCAACGGCTGGGACATCCAAAAGCTTTACACCGACTTGGCAAATGCCAAACAAGAATTCGCCCCCCACACCAGAAGAGTTTCGTTCACCCTAATGGCGGGTGATGCCTACGATCGCACTTCCCCAGTTCAAATATTTTCACCTTTAATGTCGCAAGGAGGCTCACGCTCTACCGGATAGGGTGAGCGTTGAGAGGAATTGCGACCAACAAAGTTCGGACTTGCGTAGCACTGCTTTTTAAGCTATCATCTCATAAGCGTGAGTTTTAAAAGTCGATGAAACAAGTCTTAACCCTAGTTGTAAAGCTTCAACCTACGCCAGAACAGCGTCAATTATTAGACGATACTACCAAGGCGTTTGCTGATGCTTGCAACTATATTAATAACAACGTTAAGGCGAGTTTGACCGAGAGAAACTCAATCCAAGCAGTTTGTTATCAAGACGTTAAAGAGCGTTTTGGTTTAACCGCTAATCATGTTGTTAGAGCTTGTGAAGCGAGTCGGTGCGAATCGTTTAACTGCCAAATATAAAGGCAAAAAAGTTAAAGGATTCAAGCCTACCAGTTTTGACTGTGATTCTCGTACTTTCCGTTTGATTGAAGACGGCTATTTAGCTAGTATCAGTACCACGGGAAAACGAATCAAAATACCAATGAGAGTTAGTAATTATCAGCGCGGTCAACTCTCAGGTCAAAATCCAATTTCCGCACAATTATGTCAACATAAAGATGGGGATTGGTATATCCATATTCAAGTTAAAAATGATGTACCATCCCCTTTGAAAACCAGTCATGTCATGGGGGTCGATTTTGGCAGACGCGATATCGCTGTAACCAGTACAGGGAAGTCATGGTCTGGAAAAGAAATTCAAGACAAAAGAGATAAATTTAATCGGGTTCGGGCTTCTCTCCAAAAGAAAGCTACTCTAGGCACTCTTGTCAACTAGACGTAGAGCTAGAAACATCTTGAAACGGTTATCGGGTAGAGAGAGACGGTATCAGGCATGGTTAAACCCTGACGGGGCGACAGGTCGCCTGAAAGTCATACAGTCCGGCAACTCTAGACAAATAGCATGAAAAAAGATAGGGTAAGAAAGCTTCTTACCCAAAAAACAATTAAATGATACCAGAATTATATCATGCCCATTTGTCAGAAAAGCTGACACGTTCTAATTACTTAGTGACAATTTTATTGATTCAAGTGGTGCAATCGATTAAAGAAGTCACATTAGAAACCATAGCGACAAAACTAGCAATACCTATTAATTTTGAAAGTAGAAAAAAATCTCAGAGATTTTTATCAGAGAATGAATGGAGTATAGATAATATTTGGTTGCCACTGGTGATTGGTTGGATTAAAGGTAGTGTCAAAGAAAATAAGGTTATATATTTAGCAATAGATCGAACCAAATGGCAATCAAATAATATTTTGATGGTCAGCATGATTTGGCGAAAAAGAGCCATTCCTATTTATTGGAAAGCCCTTGAAAAACAAGGGAACAGCACATTGGAAAATCAACAATTTGTATTAACGCCAGTATTCGCCGCCTTATCAGATTATAAATTGCTCGTGTTAGGAGATCGTGAATTTTGTAGTGTTACCCTGGCAAATTGGCTCAGGGAGAAGAAAGTAGATTTCTGTTTACGACTAAAAAAGAATGTTTGCATTTCCGACAGAATCGGAGTTATGGACTGAACTAAAACTGCTAGGATTAGAGCCAGGAAATAGCTTTTTCAATCAAGAAGTAACAATTAGAAAAACCGCACCCATTAAGGGGTTTAATAAAGCCGGTAAGTGGCTGGGCAAATATCGAAATATTACTACAGAAGAACCTTGGTATATTCTGACCAGCTTGGCAGATATACAAGCAGCAGTTGATGCCTATGCAAAAAGATTTGGAATTGAAGAAATGTGAGCGAGACTTTAAGAGTGGAGGATATAACCTAGAAAGGACTAATCTCACCGGTGAGCGATTGAGTAAATTATTAATTTTGTTGTCACTAGCATACTTGAAGAGTATAATCCAAGGGATAGAAATTAAGTCAAAGCAAGTTCAAGAATATCTAAGTAGAAAAACAGAAAATCACAGAAAATATGCACGTCATAGCACTTTTTATATTGGACTTTGGGGTGAATCATGGGTCGAGTCGATGTTTAGTAATTGGCAGGTTGTTGTTGAATTAATGTCTTTGTCTCCACATAAACTACCTAATTATCAACAAGGCATAAGAGCTATGAGGCTTATTCTATCAGCGTTATAGGTGACTTGTCGCCCCGACAGGGTTAAACCATAATATATCCAAAGCTATCATTAACGAAGCCAAGCAATCTCAATCCCTCATTGCTATTGAGGATTTAACAGGTATTCGAGCTAGAACCAATCAGAAACCGAGAAACAAGACTGAACGAAGACGGTCTAATTCTTGGGCTTTCTACCAACTGCGTCAATTTCTCGAATACAAAGGAATAAAAGAAGGAATTGAGATCCTAGCAGTTAACCCTGCTTATACCAGTCAAACCTGTCATTGTTGTCTGCACATTGGACTCAGAAACAATAAGTCTTTTAAGTGTAGTAATAAAGCTTGTGGATGGATTGGGGATGCTGATAATAATGGCTCGTTGATGATAGCTTTAGTGGGGCTGAGTGTAAACCAGCCTGGAGGTTCAGAATTGTTGGCTTGTCCAATTGATTCTAGGGCTACTGAAAGCCTACGCTGTACGCTTGCGTCAGCGTAGGTAGTTTACCCATGATTTATCTGGACGTGCAACTAGCTCCTGGCAAGCAATTTACCTTACCGGGTCATTACAGCGAACAGGCTGTTTACAGCGTAACAGAGGGGCTTATGATCGATGGAGTGCCTCTGGAACAACATCGGTTGGCAGTTCTCACTTCAGGCACTGAAGTAAACATTTCTGCTTCCGGCAAGGCTCGTTGTATTGTGATTGGCGGTGAACCTGTTGGTGAGCGCCATAAGTGGTGGAATTTTGTTTCGAGTCGGCACTCGCGCATTGAGCAAGCCAAACTCGATTGGAGAGAGGGACGCTTTGCTCAGGTTCCTCAAGAGACAGAGTTTATTCCGCTGCCAGAAGAGCCACCTTCTCAAGCAGAGCAACCGTTGTGAATAACCGCAGCGATTTAAATTAAAAAACTGTTTTTTGATTCAGAATTCGTCTTTTTCACCTGACGGGGTTGTCACCCCGTCAGATTTGTGGATTGACAGCCGGGAAAAATCATAGGTTTTTTACTTGATTAGAGTTTTTGTTTATACCATAAATATGCAACCCTAATTAAGTAGGTGAGAATATTGTAGGGATGATTGATTAATTGTCCCTACAATTTTAGAAGGGTAATTATATCAAGTCTGAACGAGCGATCGCAATACCTGAGAGTCTGGAGGGTTGACGAATAGTTACACCAGGAATCCGAGTTCCGGGTGAACCCGTCCCTACAGGATTGGGATGCTTTCGTAACTATCTGCCTATATTCCGCTTCATGCGATCGAGTTCTTCGTCTGCTTCCCAGCGTTGAAACTTTTCTTCTAAAGGATCTGCGGCATTAAAACTGTTATAATTTGAACTCTGATTCCAACCCTTTGTATCCCAATTTTGCTCTGTTTTAGCGGTAGTGCGAGTTGCAGCTTCGGCTGCTTTTGCTCGGACTTCTTTTCTCCTTACTTGAATTTGGCGGTACAGTTCTTTTGCTTTTTCAATCCGTTCTTTGCAGCCTTGCATTTGCCCCCAGCGCTGATTTCCCTGACGCAGCAAAGCGGCTTGCCGCTCTTGGGCGGCTTGAGCTAAATCGAGCCTTTGAGCAGCTTTAGCTTTGTTGATGCGATCGTTCCAGCGCTGAATTTCTTGGGCGGCCGAGAGAATTTCGGCTTGCAGTTTTTTCTCTTGTTTTTGGATATCGAGAATCAGCCGCAGAGTGTCTTCTTCTTGTTCCTTCAGTTGTTCTTCTATTGCCTGCAATTCCAGATGGGGATTGCTACGCAAAAATTCTTCTAATCGGGTTTCTAGAAAGCGGCTGAAATCATCAAATAAGCCCATTTTTTATAATTCCTCAGTCATCTGTTATGAGTCATTAGTCATTGGTCATTAGTTATTAGTCATTGGTTCTTAGTCACTGGAGATTGATTATCGATCCTGAGTTGTTAGTTATAGCAGAAGAAAGTTCGGTAACGAATTGGGGAAGCGATTTAACGGATAGAAGGAAGAAGCAATAAGAGCAATGGTTTCAGCAATTAAGAACGTCTTGGCGGTTCCTATATTATAACTTTTTTCACTGCTCGTGATATACAGCCCGATCGCTGCCCATTACTGATTACCGATGACCTAAGTCATAACTAATGACTGAGGACTAATGACTCATAACTGATGACTGATTAGAACTTTTGGCCGACAAAAACCGATCGCACATCTCCTCCCTTGCGGATAACTGCTTCTTGATTTTTGATTTCTGCCAGCGTCCAACCGCTAGCGCCGATGCTTTCGCCGACATAAATTCTGCGGGCTACGCCGTCTACTTCAAACAAAGCAGCAGATCGATCGCCCAACTCCAAAATCCCTACCAGCGTGTGGGCGGAAGTCGGGGCGCTGCTGACTGCTGGTGCCGATTGCTCGGGCGCGGGCGCAGATTGCTGGGCGGCTGCGGGCGCTGGTGCCGGTTCGGTTTCGCGAGCCAAAATCTTTGGCTGGGGAGACTCCGAGGGGGAAGGGGAAGCGGCGACGGGCTCTCGATTGCCCGCAGCGGCGATCGCACGACCGGAGGCTGGAGCAGCAGGCGAGGGGGAAACTGCCCCGGTTTGAGGAGCAGCCGGAGCAGCCGGAGCAGCCGGAGCAGCAGCCACCTGAGCAGGCGGAGCCACAGTCACCTGAGCGGGGGGAGGGATGACTACGACTTGGGGTGCTGGTGCTCCCGGCTGCGCGCCGGCTTGTTCTAGGGCATCAGCGATGCGGTTGACTGCTGTCGAAAGACCTGCTGTTGCCGGTGGCGCGCCGGAAATTGGAATGCTCGGCAGCGTCCCTGGGGTGGGGGCTCCGGGAACTCCTGCAAGTTGCGGGTTAGCTTGGGGTGCTTTTTTTTGTTCGATCGCTTCTAGCGAGCGCTGCACGTATTCCACAAACGGGGTGTCTGGTGCTGTTTTGCCACTTGCTACCGACCTCTCTGGTGCGGGGGTGGCGGGCAAGCGCACGAGTCCCGACCTGCTTGCGAGCCATAACCCCATGACTAGCAGCAGCGACCCACAGGCTGCTCCCAGCAGGATTCTGTCGAATGATTGTTTGGACTGCTGTTTTTTGGTTGTTTCTAGGGCGACTTGGCGGGCGATCGCTTCTACGTCTTTTTCGCCCCGCGGTGGCTGGGGGGGTGCCAACTGCGACAAAACTATTTGAGGTACCGAGATCGACTTGAGCGCCACGAATTCTGGCTGCACGGGTTCCGATGGCAGTCCGCCGCTACCGTCGAATGCTCCATCGACTCCTTCAAACAGTTCGTCCATCAACCGATCTGCGTAGGACTCTACTGCCACTGCTTCGGCTGGCACTGTTTCCACCGTCGCCCTCACGGCGATCGGCTCTGACGCTGATTCCAAAGACATCTGTTTGGCGATTACTTTTTGAGGCATAGTTTTCTGTTTGCTCCCGCTCCTCGACAACCCTGAGATTCTCAACTTCAGACTTCTACAGGATAGTTGTGATGTTGACCAATTCTTGGTTCAGAACAGGTCAATTGTATCTCACCCATCACCATATTTTTAGTCCTCGGCCAACTTACTTTGCCCGATCGACTTTTGTTTTACCTGTTTTGTGCCTTTTCGCCCCTGTTTTCTGCTGCCAGTCTTATTTGCTTACCCTGACTTTTACTGCATATTCTAGTGCTTTTGTCAACCCCACCCTCCGGGGCTTCGCTGTTTTTGACACACAGCTTTACTTGAGGCGATCGCAAAAAAAGCGGTTTTTTTGCCGCTGTTTCCGATCGCATTGCAGCTTTGACAAGGATTTCAGACTTTTATCCGTCTTAAGTTTGTTAGTCAGTTTGTTTGACAGTAATAACAAGCTACAGATTTTATAACTTTAATAGTACCATAGCTTCATCACAATTAGGTAATAAATTGTCAAACGTTGCAAAATCGTCGGCTAAATAAGAATCATTCCTAATAAAATTTTTACATTTTTTTACAACATTGTTTGTAATATGAAAATAAGAAAAATCCTTAAGCTTAAACATAACTTTCACTTATAATTAGGAGCGCGCGGTCAAATTTTTGCAGAAAATAGCAAACTCTAAATTTGCCTGATTCAGCGCAGCAAGAAAATTGTCATTGCTGGAGCTTGACAGAGGATAAAAGCTGAGGGGAATATCTAGCGAAACTTGTGCAGCATCCCAACGGCGAGTTCCGGCTTTCGCATTAAAAATACAGGTTGGACGATCGCTCCGAATTGAGGCATAATAAAGGTACATACATTAGGTAAGGCAACATCTCATGGTTAACGTTATCCGAGGCGATGTAGATAAACCAGAGTCATCTAGAAGGCTAGCTGAGTTCTTTGAGAAGAGAAGCGATATCGATGGCAGCTTATATCTAGGATACCCAATAATCGGAACCTCTCAGGGGGGCTATCAGATTGATGCTCTTTTGGTATCCAGAGAGCAGGGTGTTGTTATTTTTAACATTGTGGAAGGAACTGATATCAGCCTAAACATAGAAGAAGTACAAGATGAGAGCATAAATAAAATTCAATCTAAACTACTTCAACAGAAATCTCTCACGAACAAAAGAAAATTAATGGTAGAACTTGGTGTGGTAACATATGCACCAGCTTGGAGTCATAAACCAGAGCGTTTAGACGATGAATATCCGGTCATAATTAGTGATTCAGAACTTACAAACTACTTGGAAAAACTAGAATGGCCATCATCGAGTGAATATTTTGAAGAACTTAACTCAGTCATACAAGCTATGACTTCCATAAGAAAAAGAAATCAGCGCAGCTATGTTAAGCAAGAAAACTCCAGGGGAGCAAAGCTCTATAAACTAGAAGAATCAATCGCCAACTTAGACAGAAATCAAAGTGCAGCAGTAATTGAAACAGTCGAAGGTGTCCAGAGAATTAGAGGTCTTGCTGGTTCGGGTAAAACCATAGTTCTAGCTCTTAAAACTGCATATCTACACGCAAAACACCCCGATTGGCATATTGCTGTAACTTTTAATACCCGTTCGTTGAAAGGTCAGTTTAAGCAGCTTATTAATACTTTTACTATTGAGCATAAAAGTGAAGAGCCAGATTGGGAAAAAGTCAAAATAATTCATGCTTGGGGAAGTCCTTCAATAGAAGGAATTTATTATGAATTTTGCAAAAGACATAATATTGAATATCGAGATTTAAATTCAGCAAAAACGATGGCTAAATATGGTCAAGAGTTTGATAGAGTTTGTGAGGAAGCTCTTAATAAAATTAAAAATTATCAGCGGTATTATGATGCTATACTTATTGATGAAGCCCAGGATTTTTCTAAACATTTCTTGCGACTTTGCTATGAAATTTTGAAAGAGCCAAAAAGAATGGTTTATGCTTATGATGAGCTTCAAAATCTAAATAAAAAGACAATGGAATCACCGGAAGTCATCTTTGGAACAGATGTTCACGGTAAACCACGTGTTCAACTTCAGAACAAAGCAGGGGAATCGAAACAAGACATTATTTTAGAAAAATGCTATAGAAATTCTCGTCCCATCCTAACTTCTGCACACGCTTTAGGTTTTGGTATATATAGAAATGAAGGATTAATCCAGATGTTTGAAAATGCTGGATTATGGAGAGATATTGGTTATGAAGTAGAGGCAGGAAGCCTGGAAGATGGAAAATTTGTTAAGCTTTCTAGGACTAACAATACCAGTCCTAAGTTCCTGGAATCTCATTCAGATATTGAAGACTTAATTATGTTAAAATCTTTTGACAGCAACAAAACACAAATAGAATGGCTAATAAATGAAATCGAAAAGAATCTTAAGGAAGATGAATTGAAAGGTGACGACATAATGGTTATCCACTCTAATCCACTTACAACTAGAGAGGCTGTTGGAGACGCTAGAGCTTTACTATTTGAAAAGCGGATTAACTCTAACCTTGCTGGAGTAACAACTTCACCAGATGATTTTTTTCGTGAAGAAACGATCACTTTTACGAGTATCAATAGAGCTAAAGGAAATGAAGCTGCAATGATATATGTGATCAATGCTCAAGAATGCTTTTCAGGTTATGAACTTGCCATAAAAAGGAATATCTTATTTACTGCGATGACAAGAAGCAAAGCTTGGCTAAGAGTATTAGGTTATGGTGAAAATATGAGAGGTTTAGTAGAAGAATTTAATAAAATTAGGGAAAAAAAGTTTGTTCTTGAATTCACTTATCCTACAGAAGAAGAGCGCAAAGAAATGAACCTTATTAATAGAGAGATAAAGCTACAGGGAGGCGGTCTTATGGCTAAGTCACGTAGTAGTCTAATAATAGATTTAATTGAAGCTCTTGAGAAAGGTGAAATCCAAAAAAAAGACTTACCCCAAGAGTTAGTAAATAAACTAAAAGACAAGCTTTGAGAATCTTTAACATCTCCAGACAAAAATCTCAAACTTTTATTCTGCATCAAGTAAAATCTAATTTATGAATAAGTTTAATGACTAGCCATCAAGAGATTTTCAAAGAAATTAAGGAAATCACTCAAAAATTAATATTAATTGGTTTATCGGATAAACAAAATTTTCCTTCATCTACACAGACTGGTAAAGGTAGTTATAAAATCGCATATTCTGGAATGCAGGATCTCTCAATAGTATTAAAAAATGTTGATTACAAAGAGATGTATGAGGAATTAGATAGAAATGACAACTATAATATCAAAATGATTGATGGTGCGTTAATCCAGTTGATGTATACTTATAAAAATTCTAGTTTTATTTCACATAGATTAGCCTTCTTTCCATCACCATTTTTGGAAAACTTTCAGAATGATCCGGAGATTTATGAAAATGACGAAATATATGCAGACATAATAGCAAAAAATATATTGCCAGTACCAATTAGATTTGATTACGATCCAGACAACCATCAGGAATTAGATCACCCGAAATCCCATCTAACTTTGGGACAATTTAAAAATTGTAGAATACCTGTTTGTTCTCCCATAGCACCCAGTACATTCATATCTTTTATTCTTGGTAGTTTTTACAACACCGCATTTAAAAAATTCACAGCTCAACTTACATTTTCCAGTAAGCTTTTTAATAAAACTATAACTTCCGGAGAAAAAAAGATATTGCACATAGCTATTGAATGACCAAAGAAATTAGCATACTTAACTTTAAGTAAGTGGGTACAAATAAACATCACGTGGGGAGGGCGGGTTTTGCCACAGTAAACTCGATTCTAGTATAGAAGCTACGCTAAACCAGCCCCTACAAGACCCTACAATATATTATTGTTTTTTCGTGATGTTCTACAGCACAACCCAAATTAACCCACCCGTTCGGCCAATTCCAACCAGCGCTCAGTCGCATGATCGATCTGCTGCGTCAACTGAGCTAAACGATCCGATAACTTCTTTACCTCCGCAAACCCGCTCGGAGCATTGTTAGACAATCTCTTCTCAATCTCTTGTTTCTCAGCTTCCATCTTCGGAATTTGACTTTCTAATTGTTCGTATTCCCGCTTCTCATTAAATGAAACTTTGGTGGAGCTTTGAGTGGAACTCTTGGATTTTGAATTGTTAGATTCAGCGGTGCGTGTTAGTTTTTCTTTTTCTTTTTGTTCTTTGATTTCCTTGGCTTCTTCGGCTTTTTTGTAGTCTAAATACACTGAATAATTGCCGGGATACAAGCGCAAATTGCCACCCGGTTCCAAGGCGAAAACCATGTCGATCGTGCGATCGAGAAAATAGCGATCGTGGGACACCACAATCACGCAGCCGTTAAAATCTTCGAGATAATCCTCCAAAACCGCCAAAGTCTGCACGTCTAGGTCGTTTGTCGGTTCGTCCAAAATCAGCACGTTCGGCGCACTCATCAGCACTTTCAACAGAAATAATCGGCGCTTTTCCCCGCCCGAAAGTTTGTTAATCGGTGCATACTGTTGGTTCGGTGGAAACAGAAACTTTTCCAACATTTGAGAAGCGGTAATGATTTCCCCATCCGCCGTTTGCACCAACTCGGCCACACTTTTCAAGTATTCAATAACTCGCTGGTCTTCGTTCGGCGTCAAATCCTCTGAATGCTGGTCAAAATAACCGATATGAATGGTTGTGCCAATTTCGACAGTACCCGAATCCGGCTGAATGCGTCCGGTGATGATATCCATCAGCGTGGATTTTCCCGCACCGTTGCAGCCAATAATTCCAATCCGGTCTTCGGGCGTGAAATTGTAGGTAAAATCTTTAATTAAAGTGCGATCGCCGTAAGCTTTACTGATATGCAGTAACTCAATCACCTTCTTACCAATCCGGCGGCCTGCTGTGGCAATTTCGACTTTGCCGTTGGCTGTTTTGAACTCCTGGGCTCGCATATCTTTAATGCGATCGATCCGAGCTTTTTGCTTGGTACTCCGCGCCTTCGGCCCGCGTTTGAGCCATTCCAATTCGCGCCGCAATACACCCGCGTGTTTGCGAACTGTGCTGGCGGCCGATTCTTCAGCTAAGGCTTTTTTCTCCAAGTAATAAGCGTAATTGCCAGCATAATTGTAAAGGTCGCCGCGATCGATCTCTAGGATGCGATTGGTAACGCGATCGAGAAAATAGCGATCGTGCGTAATCAGCAGCAAAGCACCGCGATAGCCGTTCAAATAGTTCTGCAACCACTCCACAGACAGCGCATCCAAGTGGTTTGTCGGTTCATCCATCAGCAACACATCGGGCTCGGACAACAAAGCCGTTGCTAAGGCAATTCGCTTGCGGTAGCCGCCCGACAAGTCGGCAATTTTCGCATCAAAATCCTCAATCCCCAACTTGGTCAAAATCAATTTGGCCTTCGTTTCCAAGTCCCACGCATCCACCTCATCAATGCGTTCCGACACCGCAGACAGACGCGCCATCAGCTTGTCTGTATCGCCTTTGCCGTGGGAAAGTTGATCGGAAATTTCCTCGTATTCTCGCACTAAAGCCATTTGTTCGCCACTGTCAGCAAATACTTGCTCTAAGACAGTGTGATTTTCGTCTAAATCCGGCTGTTGGGGGAGATAGACAATTGTAGACCCTGGATTGACCCAGCGATCGCCAGAGTCGATCGACTCCATACCGGCAATCATTTTCAGCAGGGTTGATTTCCCGGAACCGTTGGTGCCGATGAGTCCGACTTTATCGCCTTCATCCAGGCTGAAACTGGCATCTGTCAAGAGTTCCTTGATGCCGAAGTCTTTTTTGATCGATCGCAGAGTAAAAATAGTCATGAGTATATAAAATTATTTACCTAACTTTTGACATCGATAAGCGAATTGCGGTATTTTAGGTTATATCATATATTGTAACGCATCTGCAATACAATTATAGGAACAATCTAGACTAAAAAAGTGAATGTTCCAAATAGATTTCACACTAGATGCTTTGTTTTTCTATGATATCAGAAGTAGGACTATCAAAAAGGCGTGATTTTCAGTTTAACTGGGACACTTGATCTGGTTTCATCCGAACTAATCTTGATGTTGCGAGGGCCAAAATGAAAAGAGATCGTATTACAAGCAATCCAAAGCGGATGAACGGGCAACCATGTATTCGCGATCTTCGGCTTACTGTTTGTCGAGTGATCGAGCTGCTAGCAACTTATCCCGATCGAGAAGAGCTAGATCAAGAGTTTCCAGAACTAGAGGATGAAGATATCCGGCAAGCCCTAGGTTTTGTATCTTCTTACCTTGACGAGCTCATCATTGAGCTACCTAATCGCTAGTGAGTTAACTACTATTACAACTGAATAAACCGCTTTTTTACATTATTTCATACAAAACACTAAATTGGGTATGACGAGGAGATTGACAAACAAAAAACCTAGGCGGTAAAATGAGGAAAAAAGCACGGATAATTCTCAAATGAACGATCGATCCTCAGCAGATTTGATATCACCCGCAGAGTTACACCGCCAGCTTAATGACTTACTCAAGCAACTATCACCAGAACGATTACAGGTGCTTGCTGATTTTGCGGCTTACTTAGCAAATGCTGAAAGCGAAGCTGCAACTCAAGAACTTTTGGAAATTTCTGGATTGCTAGAGCGAGTTAAGCAAAATCGAGCAACTCCTAAAACTGATTATACAAAGTGGAGAACTCTTCGCAATGTACTATAATATAGATAAGCTGTTCGACATTTAAAGGACGATTGTAGGGTGCGTCAGTACAAGCGTTTCCCTTGTAAGCGTAAGTGTTCTAGCTGACGCACCTTACCCGGTTCGTTAGTCGTTTAAATGCGTAACAGCTTACCAACAAAAGTTGGAGTATCTTTTTATGTCCTTGTTATATAGACGCAGGTGCTTATGTCTCAAGCAATTAGGCAAGACATCATCAATATCGCCGAAGAGCAGATTGACGAAATAAAGCAAAAGATTGACTACCATACTACAGAATACACTATCGAATTCATAGTCGATAAATACCTGGAACAAGATGGTGGAGGGATCGGTGAGATTTATATCCCTGAATTTCACAGAAACTTGAGATGGGATATTAATCATCAATCTCGATTCATTGAATCCATTATTATTGGTGTTCCTATTCCTGCCATGATTGTCGTAGAAATCTATGAAACTGGAAGACTAGAAATTGTGGATGGCTCTCAGAGGGTGAGGACTCTTGCAGCTTTCATGACAAATCAGTTGCAATTGAGTAATCTCCAAACATTAGATTCTCTAAATGGTTCCTATTTTAATGATCTCGCACCCTCACGCCAAAGAAAGTTTAAATATACTTCGCTTAGAATGATAATTCTCTCAGACAAAGCTGATGAAAAAGTAAGGAATGATATTTTCTATCGCATCAACACCAGTAATCTCGATCTAACTCCTAATTCTAATAGTCTGCTACCAAACTCATAAGCCTGAGAATATGAAACCAAGAATTGACTATGCTAAGAATAAACTTTTAAGTCGCAGCCTATGAAAGAGTTCATCAGAGACTTTAACAGGCGAGTGGCAGAAATCCAGAAATATTTTGAATTAGTAGATAAAATTGAACAAATTGGTGCATTATCTTCTAAATCAATCATCTTCCCATCAGGTGAATATATTGTTGATAGCGAGATTCAAAAAATCTTGCAGTCTCATTGTTACCTGCTATTATACAATCTTGTCGAATCTTCTATCAGAAATGGTATAACTGCCATTCATGATGTTATTTTAGTCGAGCAATTAACTTATAAAGATTTAAGTCCCAAAATAAAGAGATTGTGGTTGCTGAACGATAAAAGTAAAAGTTTCAGAGACTCATATATCAAAAAGGATAACGTAGCTGACAATCTTCAGGAATTAATTAAATCGGTTTTGGATGATGAGATGGTTTTGTTAGATCCATCTAATATTCCCATATCGGGAAATTTGGATGCTAAAACTATCAAAGAACTCATAGATATGTATGGCTTCTTTGGAAATTTAGGAGTTGCGAGTAGAGAAATAGATGACATTCTGAATTTTGTGGTTAAGATTCGATGTGATTTGGCACATGGAAATGTTTCGTTTTGTGATGCTTCGAGTCAAATACTTTGGAGCAAGTTAGTTGATGACAAAGATAAATTGGTAAAATATATAACTCATCTGCTGAATAATATTGATGATTACATTGAGAAGAAGAAATACAGAATCTAGCAGTCGATTTTGATGCGTAAACCTTCGCTAAATCGCGATAGCCAGTGGAGATTGAAAAACCAAAATCCTCTGCGGTAAAATGAGGGAAAAAGCACGGATAATTCCCAAATGAACGATCGCTCCTCAGCAGATTTGATATCTGTGACAGAGTTACACCGCCAGCTTAATGACTTACTTAAGCAACTATCACCAGAACGATTACAAGTGCTTGCTGATTTTGCGGCTTACTTAGCCAATGCTCAAAGCGAAGCTGCAACTCAAGAACTTTTGGAAATTTCTGGATAGCTAGAGCAAGTTAAGCAAAATCAAGCAACTCCTAAAACTGATTACACAACCTGGAGAAGTCTTCGCTCCGATGTATGAAGTTGTTCTCCATCCTGATGCTCAAAAGGTTTATGTCAATGCTGACAAAGCCCTAGCGAAGAAAATTGCCCGATGTTTGGAGCAGTTAGAACAAACTCCTCAGTTGCACCCTAACATTAAAGCCCTCAAAGGAGATTATGCAGGGTACTATCGCTACCGAATCGGGGACTACAGAGTGATTTACTCGATCGATGATGAAGTGGTGCAGGTATTTGTTGTGGCGATCGCTCATCGCAGTCAAGTCTATGAATCGTGAGGGCGAGTTAGTCAGCCCAGCAACAAGAGCGATCGATTTAATCAGTAAACCATCGACTCCATACCCGCAATCATTGTCAGCAGCGTTGATTTCCCGGAACCGTTTGTGCCGATGAGTCCGACTTTATCGCCTTCATCCAGGCTGAAGCTGGCATCTGTCAAGAGTTCCTTGATGCCGAAGTCTTTTTTGATCGATCGCAGAGTAAAAATAGTCATCAGTATAGAAAGTCATTTACCTAACTTCACTTTAGTGTAGCATGGTGTTGCGTGTATTAATTGCATTATTTCGGAATCGTATTGCGTCTTGTACCGCATCTTCGATCTAACTCTAAGTTAGAGCTAAATGTTGAGCGATTGTTGTTTTATATTTTCTATTCCGATTCAATTATCATCTCAGGTTTCCAGTGATGAATTTAGATGAAAGAAAACTAGCAGTTAGGCATTTTTACGAGCTGTTTTGCGAAGCGAACGCTGAGACTTCTTTATACGAGACAGTAGTCCACAATAAATGCCCTGACGTTTGCCCAATCTATCAAAAAATTGCCCGTCTTAAATTGTTAGCAATATCTGTTTCTTCAGGTTTCGATTGTATAGAAATTGAGAGAATACAGCAGAATATCCCTCAAACTGTTACTGATGCTTTCGACCGTCACTTCTGGTATTCCCAGTGGACTCTTAGTGAATTATCTCTCGTAAAAATTCCGATTGCTGAACAAGACACATTTTTTTTGTTTGTTGTAGGGTTGTGTGATGATGGTTGGGAAAACAATGCTAGGTTTATCGAAATTTTTGCCCAAAAAGGCGAGTTTCTCGGCGCAACAGATTTGTACTGCGATCGAGCAGTGAAATGGAGAGAAAAACAATTCACCAATCAGGACTATAGAGACATTAGAGGCGAGCCGCCGCCTCCTTGGTCGGGAGATATTCCTAACGATTTATCTTACCGCGAACCTTTATCGTCAGAAGAAATACTCGACGAGAATCTGTCTTGCTTGTCCTTAGAGACTCTGTACTACCATGAACCTTTATGGTCTGAAGAAATGTTGTGGCAATCTGCTATAAAAATTGAGAATGAAGGGGCAGTTATTCGTTATGTTCTTCCCGCTCAAACTTACGGTATTTAATTTCCTGTTTTGATATTAAACCGATTCATTTACAGCAAGTCATGGAAGAATTACTGAGTCAGCTTAAACAGCTAGGATTCTATCGATATGAAGAATCGGAAACGATCGAAATATTGGAGAGGCTTTCAATCCAAACATCCTCACCTTGGGTGTTCGATGGAAAATACCAATACGATTCTTTAGATACGGTGACAGAAAGCGATGGAGTATATATCAACGAAGGCTTATTGTGGTTAGACGCTCCGCATCCTCAATACAGTCTTTGCTTCCTTAGCAGAGAAGACTTATCCGAATGTGTTTACGCCTATGCACTTGAGGAACTCAAACCTATTTTAGAAAGAGCTGGTGCGATCGTCAATGACATTGATGAGTTTGAAGCAGATAATGGTGATTCCTTTTTAAGGCTTAATGAAGTTGACTACCTTATTTGTCCCTCAGCAGTAAATTCATTTGCTACACGTACTATTGACAAGTGGAATTTTGTCACAGCGAAAACTTTGCTAGCAGCAAACAACTTATTAGCACACGCTCAGTCAGAGGAAAGAATTTATGTAGTTAGAGAGTTAGATGAAGATGGTTTATATATCGCAATTTTAACATCTAAAATGTTTGGATTAATTCATGAAAATTCACTATTAATAAATGAGCTAAAGCCTCAAAAAATAGAAACTTACTTTGCACAGTATCTTGATATGTCTAGATATCAACCTTAATAACATGAGCGATATCGATAATATTAAAATGCCAAATTACGATCGCTTTGAAGTGCGAATTAATCGAACATCTTTGCCTTGGACATTAGGCAATAAACTTGATGTAGCTGAGATTCATATCAACCATCAACCGCTAATAGAATTAGTGCGCCAAGTTGAAGAACCACTTGTTAGAGCAGAGATTCAGGAGCGGCGATCGGCAGGAGAGACTATTGATGAATCAGATTTTCCACCGGGAGATTACTTATACTTACCACCTTCTAGGATTCTGCTGCCCTCACGAAACTTGCTCGACGAGCCTTGGCATTGTGGATTTGAGTTGCAATCTAACGATCCACAGGCTGGGAAAGCGATTGTTTTAGGTTGCACTTGTGGGGTGATTCAGTGCTGGTTTATGCAGGTTAGGATCGCACTTAATGAATCTACTGTTGAGTGGGCAGATTTTGGTCAGTTTCATCGTGATTGGCAATATAGTCTAGGACCATTTAAGTTTGACCGAGAGCAATATGAATCTGAACTGTGCAAATCGTATGTATGAAGTTCTTCTCTATCCTGATGCTCAAAAGGTTTATGTCAATCTGGATCGTCCACGCCTTCCAATGTACTATAATTTAGATACCAACCTTTGTTGGAGTATTTTTTTATGTCCTTGCAAGAGCTTAAAGAAAAAGCCAGCCAACTATCAGTCAGCGATCGCCTTGCCCTGCTAAGTGCGATCGTTCAATCCCTGCAAAGTACACCAGAAATCGAGAATTGGCAATATTTAATTGCACGTCCTCATCCTTGGCGCAAACAACTTTACATTAAGGGACGTAAATTACTGGCATCGACTATTTGGCGAGACATGACTGCCAATGGGATGTCACCCGAACAAGCTGCCAAAAATTGGGATTTACCCCTGTCTGCTATCTATGAGGCGATTCATTACTGTCAGAATCATCAGGAACTCCTAAAATTAGAAGCAGACGAGGAACGCTATCGATTGGAAGCAAAAAAAGTCCAACTTGAGCCGACGAATGCTGCTTGACGAAGATTCTCAAGCAAAATATTTAGTCAATAAGTAAAGAGGCTGAATGAAAACCGATCGCCCTACCAATTGACCAAATCACCAAATTCTGCCAACAGTGGCAAATCATCGAACTCTCGCTCTTTGGTTCGATCCTTCGTGACGACTTTCATGCAGACAGCGACATCGATATCCTAGTGGCTTTTGCCCCCACGGCCGACTGGAGTTTACTCGATCGCGCCCAAATGCAGGAAGAACTCGAAGCAGTGCTAAGTAGACGAGTCGATCTAATCAGTAAACGGGCGATCGATCGCAGTTCCAACTGGATTCGCCGCCTTTGAAATTCTCTCTACTGCTCAAACTATTTATGTCAAATAGCTGCGATCGCGCTTCCTTAATCGATCGCTCTTTTTATTTCAACAACTGCTTCTCCCGTTTTACCCGTTGCGCGATCGAATATTGTTAGGGAGATGTGCCTATCAACTGCTTCAACAGATGGCTGAAATGAAATTGACTCATGCCCAGCAATTGAGCTAAACCTGCAAGCTTAATATCTTGATTCAGATGTTCGTTGATTTACTCAGTTTGCGTTTCTGATTTTATTGTACTTCGCCAGTGCGATCGCTATCTCTGCGGTGCTTTTGAGAACTGGCATTGCAAGCCATAGCTTGATTGTGCCTAGATAGCAATCACGTTTGAAGTCACTCTAGAAATATAAAGTTTTAATTTTAATAATTTTCGCTGACTTTAGTTCGCTTGGTGTCCAACTTAAAGATTCAACAGACAGCCGCCACCTTGACATGGCTGGCAATACGCACCTTACTTGTATCTAGAGACGGGTTGTTTCAACCATATCTTCTCTACCTTTAGGAAGAGATAAATCCGCCCCGATCTAACCAGGCAAAAATAATGTTTTGAGTAAAAAGGCGGGGGTGGAAAGTACGAATGCCGATTGTAGGGTTTCCTTGCCTGTCATTCCCAAGTGCGATCGCCGAAGATAAGAGTATAGAAATTAAACGGCTGGTTTTCACCCGCCCTTACACAAAATGAACTCACAACTAGAACAACAAGTAACAATTCTACAAGACGAAACAGCAGCGGCCGGGAATTCAGCCAACCCAACAGTTGAAACTCATGTATTCACATCAGAATTTGTAACAGAGGAAAAAGTCAGAGTGGAAGAATTTAAGATTAGCGGCGACAGCCTAATTGCTAAAGTCAAAGAACTAATTCAGCAAGGAAAACTCCGCCGCCTTGTCATCAAAAACTCGCAAGGGCGGACTTTGGCAGACATTCCGCTGATGGCTGGATTGGTAGGCGGCGTTGCCGGCTCAGTAGTCTTTCCAATTGCTGCTGTACTTGCTACAGTAGGGGCAGTTGTGGCTCATTTGACTGTAGCAATCGAGCGCAAAGAATAGTCATTAGTAATTAAAAATCTTCTCTTCAAGTCCGCGAAGGCGGACTTTGTTTGTTTAGGAATGAGAATTAAATAACTTCCACAAGTTTGTGGGATGGGCGTCCCGCCCGTCCAAAAAGGACGGGCGGGACG
>NZ_JAUBUJ010000107.1:0-28733 GCF_036705405.1 Microcoleus sp. B13-B6 | reverse complement strand
TTAGGAATGAGAATTAAATAACTTCCACAAGTTTGTGGGATGGGCGTCCCGCCCGTCCAAAAAGGACGGGCGGGACGCCCATCCCACAATAACAATTAAAAGTGTAAGTTATTTAATTCGCGATCCTTAGTCGTGACGATGCGAGAAACGCTTTAGTTTTGTGGAATTTAGCAGCAGGGCGGACAGTCACAGCCGCCGCCCCTGCGGAAACCCGGTTTTGGTTGATTAATTAATCTTAGATTCAACGCTAGATTTTTCCGATGTCGCCACTGCTTTAATCTCTGAAATCGCTTTCCGGCTGAAAATTTGGAAGTAGAGGGAAACAAAAAACTCTTTGACTGGAAAAATGATAAAAGTCAAAGGATTAATTGTCACGATGATATTGCGGGCATCAGCTTTAGCTTGTTTGACAACTTGCTGCGCTACCCAGTCGGGAGACATGATGCCGATCGGGTTTAAGTTGCTTTTAAACGGCCCTAAAATCAGTTTGCGAACGATGCAGGGTGCGTCTAGCCGCCGCAGGGTGACTAAATCTCCCAGGGCGCGTTTGCTAAGTTCGTACAGGGGACTGACAGCGGGAATTACTTCTGCTTCGGAAGTGTTGATCCAGACTTCTTTGCAAGCGATGTTTTCGTTAGTGCGGACTGTTAAGAAAAAGAGTTCCATCAGCCGCCACGCGGAAAAAGTGTTAATTTCGTATGAGTTTGCGATCGCCTCTCCTGTTCTTTCTCCGTGTACATTAATCCCGTGATTAATGACGAGAATATCGATTTTTTCTAAAAATAGGGCTAAGTCTGCCTCTTGGCCAGCTTGCCAAGTTACGGTTTTTATAGGTAAACTTTCGCCGTCTAAATTCAAAGTAACTTCCTCATTTCCAGAGGAGAGGGCGATCACTTTTGCACCAGCTTTGTGCAGGTGTTTGAGAAGCGAACGACCTAAAGTTCCCGATGCACCGGTGACGGCTACAGTTTTGCCTTTGAGAGAAAGTGCTGTACCCATAAGTTTATCTATTAAGGTGAAAGTACCGCAATAGTAAGCATTTTGATTGTCGAAGTGATGCCGCCAGTGATAAGGTTTATTAACTAACCACTTGCCAGGGGGAGTAAGGAAGTCTCCCGGTTGGTGGGTGATGTCGGTTAATTCGTCTGCGCCTTTGATGCCGCACCCGCGGGCGATCGCGCTCAACAAAAAGCCTAAAGTATAAATACAACCGGCGGCTGCACCCCAGTGATATTCCGGCAGCCCAAAATAAGCTACAACCCACAGCAACAAGCCTAAAACCATCATCGCCGCACCTTCGGGCACGTCGTGACGCCAGTGTGCTTGCTTGTAAATAGTTTCGCTGACGGGGGTCAAATTCGGGCGGAAAACGCGGTGATGCCAAGTGTGCAGCTTTTGTAGGGGGGCCCAATAATGGGACACGACGTGATAAAAGTCTCGTATTATTTCTGCCCAGCAGACAGAAGCTATTGCCACAGCGCCGACTATCCAGTAATTTACCATGCTCACATTAGTTTGAAATTTGAGATATTAGAGATTGTCTGTTTTGAAAGATAACTCAAAATGGCTTTTATTGCTAGTCTGGAAGTTGACTCAGGCGTTTTAAAATCTGCAAAACGCGGTACAATTCATTGCTGGGATTGGAAATAACAAATTCAGCCGATCGCGCATACTGGGGAGTTTCGCCTCTAACTAACTTGACAAAATTGAAGTTAGCACCTGTGGAAATCATTCCAAAAGTAGGAGTTTCTGGGTTCGGATCTGCCAGCATATATGTCAGGAGTTGTGCGAGTGCTTCGTCAGTTGAAAACGAAAGTTGTTTGGATTCAATTACTGTCACCCACAAGTTTGCTTTCATAATTAGGGTATCTATTCTGCCTTCGATGATTCTGCCTTCGTCTTCCTCTTGAATTGCGATCGACTTTTCGGCTTTGACTTGAAAAGGAGACTCATACAGACCGGCAATAAACAAAATGGGGCTGATAATTGTTAGCTTGACTGCATTTTCCCATACAGGCGGGTTATCTACCAAGTTGAAGTATATGTCTTGAACGCGATCGAGCAATTGTTTTTCTGAGTCTGTTACTTCGGGTAAGTTTTCTTGCCATTCTCGGAAAAATTCGCTGTTACGAACTCGCTGTAAACCGAAGTTATCGATTAGATAGCGGAGGTTGACATCTCTTGCTTGTAGTTTTTGCATTATGATTAATAAAGGGTTTTATGGTTATTAATAACTTTAGCAGAATTTGGATTTTTAACCGCAGATGAACGCAAATGAACGCAGATGAAATTCTGAGTAAGTTAATTTGGCCCAGATGTCTGTTCATTGGGATTTGCGATCGGCAATTGGCTGTTTTTGTCCCGCTTGCATTTCCAGCAATTTTTGAACAATCTCATTATGCCTGATTGTTCAGCTAGGTCGAAAATTTGGTAAATTAATTTTTTTTGCCAAAGGTCGATCGCACTCAATCAATACTGAGGCAAAAACCGGGTTTTTTTTAGGCAAATCAATCGTGGTTCGCCGCCGATTCCGATAGAAAAACCCGGTTTATTGATCCAAAATCTACGCTTTTAGGCTCCGCAACCATAAAACTAGATGATGACACCCTGTGCGTCCAGAAATGTATCTACAATCTGCAAGTTTGCCGCGCCCTTTCATCCTCCGGTTCTTGCCACCCAAAAGCAAAATGGCTCACCGCATTAATTTGCGGCGTCGCCGAGCGAATTGCCTGCATTTGAATCTCCAAAGACGGCCGATTTTTAAGAGGTTTTCCCCAATCTCCAGCAATCGCAGGAATAATTTTTGCTCCCGCAGGCGCTAAACTCACTGTCCGCTGCACCTGTGGCACAATGCAGCTTACATCCCCGCAATTTCCGTAAGACATGGCGTGGAATTCTATAGCAGCCGGAAATGTGTCCCAAGGCTGCAACCTCGAATCATATCCCCCTTGATTTATCGCTTGATTTGCAGTGGGAAAAAACACTGCTCCTACAGGAATTCCCATCCTTTGAGCGGGTTGAATTGCTATCCCCAAAAAATCTAAAATCCCTTGTACTGCGTGAGCAACGCTCAGTTTCCACAGGTCTTTTTGCAGAGTGCCGGTATCGGGAAGCGGCGGTGTCGGTTTTGGTGTGGGAGTTGCAGGGTTGGGCTTGTTAGTGGCGGGAGTTGTTGAGGCCGATCTTGATGCGGCATTCGGCCTTCTAGAAGCTGGAGTTGTTACTGACATCGCCTGCGGAATTCGCCCCTGCCAAAGAGGTTCTCGCTCAGTTGGATACTGTTTGACTACTGCTTGAACGTCATTAGTATTGATAAATCCTTTAGTCAAATACCGCTGAATTAAATCTCGCCCTTGCTGATTGTTAGCCCGCTGCAAAAGAACTTGCTGGGATGCTGGGCCGTAAATCCACAAGTCTTGAACTTTGGTAGCAACTGAAGCGGGTCCGATGCCCCTTAGATAGCGAATGTAGTCGAATAACATTCCTTGCGGCTTGCGCTTAAGTATTTGATTTACTAACAAAGTATAGTCTTGCCGTGCTTGTGGGTTGTACGGATCGATAAAGGCTTGATTGCCCGGAACTTCTCCGAAGTCCTCGTTAATTGCTGCCTCTTCGCTTACTGTTAAACTTGTCTGATTTTTACCGTTGATAGCGAGGGTTTGCTGTCTGTCTGGACGCTGAGAATAGCTATAGCCAAAGTTCATGGTAAATAACCAGGCGTATACTTTTAAACCTCGCTGTTTGCCTTTGGCGATCGCCTTTTCTAACAAATCGTATTTCTCGTAACCGCGATTTCTCACAACAGAAGGCCAAGCCGTTGGATTGTCTGCAACTGGGAGCAGCACTTGACCATCGTAAAATGTTTCTATATAGACTTGGTTGTAGCCTTTATTCACAACTTTGTCTAATACTCGATCGAGTTCTCCGGGTCTGACATCGCAGGGATACAAACGCAGCCAAACTGCTTGGGTTTCGGGCCAAGTTTTTTTGCGGCATTCTGCTATTTCCCGCGCGTGTTTGTTCAAAACAGCAAAATATGCTTGCTGAGATTCCCGTTTTCCCGACAGCGCGGCGCGGCGCAAGTCTTCTTTTTGATTGACTTGTTCTGGGGATAATTGGCAATAGGCTGATGTTTGGGCCAAAGCTGGTTGATTTCCGATAAACGGCCACACAAGCTGGCTGATGAAGCTACTGGTTAAAACAGCAGTTACCGCACTTAAAAAGCGTCGCTGGTGTTGAAAATTCGCGATGCGAGTTGGTGCAATTTTCATGGGAGAATTGAATGGGGTTTTCTGGTTTAAATTGGGTGGCATCGCAAAAATGCGATCGCGCTCAACAAGCAGCTACAAATTTTCTACTTTTTTCGGTTGACCTAGTTATGGCACAAGTCGATCGCACAATGCAAATTCTATCTGGCGGCTATTTAAATT
Organism: Microcoleus sp. B13-B6; assembly: GCF_036705405.1. Taxonomy (NCBI): domain Bacteria; kingdom Bacillati; phylum Cyanobacteriota; class Cyanophyceae; order Oscillatoriales; family Microcoleaceae; genus Microcoleus; species Microcoleus sp. B13-B6. The sequence goes on along the minus strand of NZ_JAUBUJ010000107.1, from coordinate 24,303 downwards.
CCATAAGGGCGATCGGGTAAGACAAGACTCCGCGATTAAACGGTTTTGCAGTATTTTTTCACTAAATGCTGCATAAAAAAGCGCCTGGATACAGTGGGCGCTAAAAGCAGTTGATATTTCTACTAAAAATTGTTAACACTCAAATATCAAGGATGAAAGATGAATTATTAAAATTTATCCTCGATCCTAAATTTTGAGATTAAGCTCCTCTGTTAAGAGCAGCTTCAATCTGCTGAAATTCTGACTCAAGACGCTTTTTCAATTTTTCAGGAACCGGACGGTTTGGATAGGAACTGTAATGTCCTGCCAAAGAGTTTAATGCCGTCCGCATTGTCGTGAAAGAGGCGAGCTTGGTAAGAGCGGGATCGCGGCGATATTCAGCAAAAAAATCGTTGATACTTGTGCGAGCCTTGGCTTGAGCGGCTGCTTTTTCCGGCGTGCCCTCTGGCAAAGTGAGCGCTGTTCTCAAGCTCTTAACTAATGCTAATGTGTCTTGACCATAATCTCCACTCAGAGTGGCGGGAACATTGGTACAGCCCGCTACGCCGATGACAACAACTAATACCAGGGCTAACAGACGGGAAATGTAATGCTTCATAAAAAATTCGGTAAGTGGGAAACTCAGTCACGAAGAGTGCTGAGAGGGAAACGACTCGGCGGTTGAAACCGGCGTGAATCTTTCCATTACCGCCTTGGGATTGCTAGATTCGGTGTACTTTTGTAGTGTACTTTCGATGGGACAATTACCATCTCAAACTTCGCAACCCTGTACGCATAATGTTCGCTCTTTTATGAGCCTCCCTTTCGGGGTAATGTTAGCTTCGACAAAGTTAACGGCCGGTACTATATCTAGGACACTGATTTAACCCAATAAGTCTGTTTAATCCTAAATTTCTAGAGCAAGGAACTAGCTTCGCATCCCTTGGTAGGTCTTTAAACTCTTACCGTTAACGTAGTACGCGAGGTACTTAGTCTGGTCAACTGTGGTTTAAGTCTTAGGCTAGAAGCCCAGTGTCTTTAGACCTGGGTCGTTGACAAGGTTTAGAAAAATGGAAGCGAAAGCGGCAATCAAAATTAACCTTTATCCTATCTCGAATTGACCTAATAATGCCACTTTCTACATTTTTTTGTTCTCATACCATGAAACAGAAAATTTGTCAATCTAAAATCTAAAATCTAAAATCTAAAATCGATTGATTTGTCCAGCAACGACGGAGAGAATTTGGGTTTGTCGCAGCCACTGAGCATCAAAAGCGCCTAGGTGAGTTGTAGTAATCAGAGTTTGAAATCGTTCTTGAATTGTTTCTAAAAGTTGATTTTGGCGGCTCAGATCGAGTTCTGCAAGTACGTCGTCGAGCAAGAGTAAAGGCGCTTCGCCGACGACTTCTTCAATAAGCTGCAATTCGGCTAATTTTAATGCTAATACCAGAGTTCGCTGCTGACCTTGGGATGCGTATTGACGAGCTGGGGTATTGTTAATTGTAAATGTAATATCGTCGCGGTGGGGGCCGACTAAAGTGGTTCCTTGAAACTGTTCTGCGATCGCCCTTTTTTGAATTTTCTCTAAAAATGCTTGCCGCACTCCTTCGAGATTATCTTTAGCGATAAATTCTGAACTTACTTCAATATTAGCATCGTATTTCACATCCAAAACTTCTGCTGAACCGCTAATTGAACGGTGCCAATTTCGAGCTAAAGGCATCAAACGCTCCAAAATTCGATCGCGCCTGCGGATGACGCGAGCGCCCGCTGTCGCCAACTGCGCGTCCCACAAAGCTAATTCCGAACTGGGAATTGGGAATTGGGAATGGGGAATTGGGAATGGGGCATTGGGCATTGGGAATTCTGCGATATTTTGGTCTTCGGGAGTTTCAGATCCGATAAATCGCATTTTGTCAAAACTGTCGGAAAATTCCGCTTTCCTGATTTCTTTAGAACGTTTCAACAGAGCGTTTCTCTGGCGCAAAATTTGGTTGTACTGCTGCAAAATGTGAGCGTAAATCGGTTCTAATTGGATGACTAGGCGATCGATCCAATTGCGCCTTCCTTCGGGCCCGCCACGCACTAAGTCCAAATCCAAACAAGAAAATTGCACTACATTTAAGACGCTCAAAAAGTCTAAATGGCGACGCAGCGGTTCACCATTGAGCTTCAGTGTCCGACGCGCCCCAGAGCGAAGAGTTAAAGCTAAGTCGATCGCTCCGGTTTGACGTTCGAGTGTAGCATCAATTTGCCCGATCGGCTTTGAGTCGAGTATTAAATCGCGATCGCGCCCTACCCTATGACTTTTTAATGTGGAAAGCAACTCTACCGCTTCTAACAAGTTAGATTTTCCTTGAGCGTTATTTCCTACTAAAATAGTTTTGGGAGCCTCAAAGGCTACCTTTTGATCGAAGTAGTTCCGAAACTGCCGTAGGTGCAGCGTTTTTAAATACATAATATAATGACTGTTGACTGTTGACTGTTGACTGCTGACTGTTGACGTGGGTTATTGATAATCACCCTGCCAGAAAAATCTTTATTTTTCTTTGTATTTTTAAAACATAGTTTTTTCAGTCCTCATAGCGAGGACTTTTGCTTTGAGGCAGGGGTTAAAAACCCCTGCGGGATATCTTGCGGATGTTGAGAAGAGCGCGGAATGAGAGCCATCTAACGAATAATGAAACATCGCTCACTATCCGTCAGCCGTTAACACTATTTCCTAGATTTGTTGTAAAAGCGCACAAACAGTTTTTCCATTTCAATCCAGACAAACATCAGAGCGCTGAAACCGAAGCAAACTAGCAACTCAAACCCCGTTAAATAATGAGTGCCGAAAAAGGCTCTCAGTGGCGGAACGTAAATCAGCATTAATTGCAGCATAGTAGTCACAATTACAGCCCCCCACACAAAAACATTAGTGAAGGGATTTAACTCGATAGTTAGCTGAGTGTTAGACCGAATTGCGATCGCGTGACCCATTTGCGCCAAACAAAGAGTTGTAAACACCATTGTTTTCCAAGCTTCGGGATCTCCAACATGGTTAGGGTTGGTGGTATATCCGTAAGCCCAGGACATCATCGCGATCGTCAAAATTGCAAAAATAATCCCGACCCGAATCATGTAAGAACCCAAACCCCGCGCAAAAATACTTTCTCGCGGACTGAAAGGAGGCCTTTTCATCACGTTCGGTTCCCCCGGTTCCACGGCCAAAGCCAAAGCGGGAACGCCGTCTGTTACTAAGTTCATCCACAAAATTTGCAGAGGCGTCAGCGGCACTCCTCCCAAACCCATTAAAGGTGCGGCCGCAATTGTCAAAACTTCGCCGATGTTGCTGCCCAAAATGTATTTAATAAAGCGGCGAATATTGCTATAAACCACTCGCCCTTCTTCAGCGGCGGCGACAATAGTTGCGAAGTTGTCGTCGAGGAGCACCATATCGCTAGCTTCTTTGCTGACATCGGTGCCGGTAATCCCCATTGCGATGCCGATATCGGCTTGTTTCAAGGCTGGGGCGTCGTTAACGCCGTCGCCGGTCATGGCGACAAATTTGCCCCAACTTTGCAAAGCTTGGACAATCCGCAATTTGTGTTCGGGGGAGACGCGGGCGTAAACGCTAACCTGTTCGACTTGCTGTTTGAGTTCTTCTTGGCTGAGCTTTTCTAATTCTTGACCGGTGAGAACTCGATCGCCCTCTGTTGCAATACCTAAATCGTAGGCGATGGCTTTGGCTGTCAACTGGTGGTCTCCTGTAATCATCACCACCCGAATGCCAGCATCGCGGCACTTCACCACTGCTTCCCGCACTTCCGGGCGCGGGGCATCCAGCATACTGACGAGTCCCAGCCAAATCATGTCTTGTTCGCTGGTTTCCTCAGAACCTTCGGGCGGCAAGTTTTCCCAGAGTTTGTACGCAAACCCGAGGACTCGCAAACCACCGCTTGCCATGTTGTTGTTTTCGACGAGGATGCGATCGCGCATTTCCTGGGTTAAAGGTTGTACTCGATCGCCGACTATAATGCCTTTGCAGCGCTCCAAAGTCAACTCTGGAGAACCTTTGGTCAGCATCAAATAATTCGGCTGCTGTCCTTCAACTGCTGGAAATCCCGAATGTCCCGATCGGCCTGGCACTTCGCAAATCACGCTCATCCGCTTGCGTTCGGAAGAAAAAGGAAATTCCGCCGTCCGTGGCAGCAATTGAGACTGTTTTTCCTTATAAATGCCTGCTTTTCCGGCTACACACAGCAGAGCTCCTTCTGTGGGGTCGCCTAAAATCTGCCATTGTTGCTGTTCTTGTTGCAATACTGCGTCGTTGCAAACTGCACAGGCAATTAATAAAGATTCGAGTTCTGGATATTCCTCTAAATTATTAATTTTGGCCGATGTCAGGCGATCGGTAAAATCTCCGATCGGGGCATAGCCGTCGCCTGCTACGGCGACTGTGCAGTCGCCCGTCGAGACTAGCTGAACTACCATTTTATTTTGAGTCAGAGTACCTGTTTTGTCAGAACAAATGGTAGTAACTGATCCCAAAGTTTCTACTGCAGGCAGTTTGCGAATCAGGGCGTTTCGCTTCACCATCCGCCTAGTTCCGAGTGCCAGAGTGACTGTCACGACTGCTGCGAGTCCTTCGGGAACCACAGCCACAGCCATGCTTAGAGAAACTTCTAACAACTCTTCAAACCTGCTGGTATCGAACCCGATGCCGCCGTTTTGGAAGGTAATCATGCCGCCGATGACGACTATTGCGACTAAGGCTAGGGCTCCGGAGACTAGAACATTTCCCAACTGGCTCATCCGCTGTTGCAGGGGAGTCGGTTCGGTTTCTACTGACTGAAGCATGGTGGCAATTTTGCCCAGTTCAGTTTTCATTCCGGTGTTGGTGACGATCGCCTTTGCTCGTCCCTGAACAACTTCTGTGCCCTGAAAAATCAGGTTGAGTCGATCGCCCAAGGAAGCATCTTCTGGAAGTTCTAGCTCTGCTTGCTTGGTTACTGCTAGGGCTTCTCCTGTCAAAGCAGATTCTCTGACTTGCAGATTTGATGTTTCGATCAAGCGTGCGTCTGCTGCTATTTTTACCCCAGCCTCTAACAGCATCACGTCTCCGGGTACGAGTTCCTTGGCGGCTATTTCCGAAGTTTTGCCGTCCCGCACGACTCTGACTAGGGGGGAAGCCAGGTTTTTGAGGGCTGCGAGGGCTTTTTCAGCACTTTGCTCTTGGAAATAGCCGAGAATGCCGTTGAGTATGACGATCGCAAAAATGGCGATCGCATCTTTGGGAAAAGTATTTGACCTGATGTCCAAAAAAGCCGAAATCACGGCCACACCCATCAGCATCAACAACATGATGTTGGTGAACTGATCGACAAAAATCGACCACGGACTGCGGCCTCCTGTTTCTTCGAGTTCGTTGGGGCCGTATTGCTGCAAGCGTTCTGACACCTGTTTGCTGCTCAAGCCAGCGTCTTTGTTGCTGCTGAGCTGCTGGAGAGTTTGGTCAATTGCTACGGTGTGCCAAGAAGAGGGAGAATTTGAAGACATAAATTACGATCGATCGTGGGGCATAAAGGTGGTTGTGGCCGGACAGCTACAGCCGATCCATCTGGCTGATTACAGTGAGAGAGTTTTAAGTTTTGAGTTCTGAGTAAAAAACTGTTTAACTTGGGACTGGTTTGGGGCCGTTCGATGCCGGGGAAGCAATAAGCTTTTAACTTTAATGCGTCTGGTGGCTCGATCGCGCCGTTTGTAGACCTACGGCTGTTTTCGTATAGTAAACGAATTCTTGTAAACTCTTAGAAGATAGCGGTAGACATTGGCAGTATGTAATAGGATAGGCTACCGTTTAAAACCAGCGCCGAAGCATCGGACTAAGCGAAAAAGTTTCGTAGTAAGCGTAACGGCTCAGCCCCCAAAAACGTAACGCATTGAATAGCGCTTTCAATATTTTGTTGAAAGCTTTGAGAGATACCTCCCTATTAGGGATCGCTAAAAGCGATGCCCGATCTGCCATACACAGTATATCGAGGCGCAATCCTGGATTTACCGGGTTAAATGTATCTGATAGCACCTATCCACCTTACTACTAAAAATTAGCAATTTCTTCGGCTTTTACCCAATGCCCAACGGCTGAGTTTAGTCTTCAAATGGTGATATTTCCGGCAAAAGCTGAGGCTCTGGCGAGGGGCTTCAAAATCTTGGGGATTTTTCCCACACCGAATTTTGCAGGCCTCCTGACATTGGGCAGAATTTTTGCTTTTTTCCCTATTCCCCCAGCCTTCTATTACCAAAACTTTAATTTACTTAACACTTCTTAACAATCCCGCTTTTCCACAGAAAGCTAACAAAGGCGATCTGCCCACGGGACGGTTTGGGGGGGTTCTACCCCCACAGCAGGGCGATCGAAGCAAACTCTTCGTTTACGGATGCCCTCGCGCATCTACCCTCGGAAGGAGATTTGCCCGCAATTGCACCCCAAATATTTACCTTCTTAGAGAGATAAGTTTCTGTAATAATTTGTAATAAACAAACGCAGGCGAGCATTGTATAAAGATTATCAGAGGGTTGAAACGACAGGCCAAAGTTAACAAAAACCCTGATTGACAAGGTTTGTCGCATCTCATAAAAGGTGTAAAATTTTCTAAGGTTTCTTAAACCTCCGTTGCAATGTAACAATAGTGCAGGTAGCGGAAAGGGAGAGATCGATGGGACCAGCAGATTAGCTGGCATCAAATTTCAACCCTTGCAGGCACTCGTAGCCTGAACAAATTTAACTTAACGGTTTTATACCGCAACCAAACTCAATTAACTCAAATAGGAGAGTTCTTTCATGTTTGACGCATTTACAAAAGTGGTTTCCCAATCAGACGCTCGCGGCGAATTTCTAGCTCCGGGTCAACTAGATGCTCTCAGCAGCATGGTTTCCGACGCTAACAAGCGGATTGATGCAGTAAACCGCATCACCGGCAACGCATCCAGCATCGTAGCCAATGCAGCTCGCACCCTGTTCGCCGAACAGCCTCAACTGATCGCTCCTGGTGGCAATGCGTACACCAACCGCCGCATGGCAGCTTGCTTGCGCGATATGGAAATCATTTTGCGCTACGTCACCTATGCAACATTTGCAGGCGACGCCAGCGTTTTGGACGACCGCTGCTTGAACGGTCTGCGTGAAACATACCAAGCTCTGGGAGTTCCCGGTGGCTCAGTTGCAGCCGGCGTGCAAAAAATGAAAGAAGCAGCGATCGCGATCGCTAACGACCCCAACGGCGTTACCCGTGGTGATTGCAGCTCGCTGATGTCTGAAATCGGCAGCTACTTCGACCGCGCAGCCAGTGCAGTCGGCTAAAAATAGCCAAGCGAACCTTTCTTGTAAAGAAGCGAGCATCGCATTTTTGCAAACAATCATTTTTGTACAAAAACAACACAACATTAGGGAGAAACCAGAACAATGAAAACCCCTTTGACTGAAGCAGTAACCGCAGCCGATTCTCAAGGCCGTTTCCTGAGCAGCACTGAACTGCAAGTCGCCTTCGGACGTTTCCGCCAAGCAGCAGCCGGTTTGGAAGCAGCCAAGGCTTTGACCGCCAACTCTCAGCGCTTGATCGACGGTGCAGCTCAAGCTGTGTACAACAAATTCCCGTACACACAACAAATGCAAGGCCCTAACTACGCTTCTACCCCAACCGGTAAAGCCAAGTGCTCTCGCGACATCGGCTACTACCTCCGCATGGTAACCTACTGCTTAGTTGCAGGCGGCACCGGTCCGATGGACGAGTACCTGATTGCAGGTGTTGACGAAATCAACCGGACATTTGAATTGTCTCCTAGCTGGTACGTTGAAGCTCTCAAGTACATCAAAGGCAACCACGGTCTGAGTGGCGACGCTGCAACTGAAGCGAATTCCTACATCGACTACGCAATCAACGCTCTGAGCTAGATTTGCGTGATGCCCGGAATTGTAAGCTGCTGTTAGCTTAAGTGTTAGCGGTTGTTTAGAATTCCGGGCATCTGCGATCTAAGCCTAGTTTTGCAAATACTTTTTTAAGCAGTTTTCAGTTTTTAAAGCAAAAAAGGGAGAAGCAAAGATGGCGGGATTAGGTGCAGCAGAACGGTTGGGAATAAAAGCATTTGAAGAAGCGGGACGGGTAGAACTGCGCCCACACTGGACGCAAGACGATGCGAAATCAGTAATTCGCGCTGCTTACAGCCAAGTTTTCGGCAACGAGTATTTAATGTCGAGCGAACGACTTACCAGTGCTGAATCTCTGCTGATGCAAGGGCAGATTTCAGTGAAAGATTTTGTGCGGTCAATTGCACATTCCGAAACTTATCGGAAAAAGTTTTTTTATCCGAACTCGCAAACGCGGTTAATTGAGCTTAATTACAAGCATTTGTTGGGCCGCGCTCCTTACGACGAGTCGGAAATTGCTTTCCACGTTGATTTGTACAATGCAGAAGGCTACGAAGCTGAAATCAATTCTTACATTGACTCAGTTGAGTATGAAGAAAATTTTGGCGAAAGTATAGTGCCTTACTATCGCGGTTTCGCGACTCAAAGAGGTCAAAAAACCGTCGGTTTTAACCGGATGTTTCAACTGTACCGGGGTTTTGCTTCTAGCGATCGCTCGCAAAACCAAACCCAAGCCCGCCTGACTTGGGAAGTAGCGAGAAATATGGCTTCGCCGATATACACGGCCTCCACCGGAAAAGCCCTTGGCGGCATCTCCGGCGGTTCTCGCGACCAACTCTACCGAGTCACCGCAATGCAAGGTTCGGCTAAGTTTTCCCCTCAAGTGCGCCGGACTACGACGGAATATCTCGTGCCTTACGAGCAACTTTCGAGCCGCTTGCAGCAAATCAACAAACGTGGCGGCAAAGTGGTAAGTATTACCACAGCTTAAAGTTTGTGTATAGACGTTTTTTTTGAAACGTCTTTAGCAAATTAGGACTAAGGCTAAAAAATTCTTCAATTTTATGTGGATATGTAAGGTGTGCAGTGTACACCCTACTTTGAGGCATATTATCCTTAGTCCTAAAAATTTCAAGTGCAACCAAGCATTAAACTTTTGTCATTAATAATTTAGGAGAAAATCTGGTGGCGATTACAACAGCAGCGTCCAGACTAGGAACATCCGCATTGAGCGATGCGCCGAAGGTAGAACTGCGCCCAAACTACACCAAAGACGACGTTGAAACTGTGATTCGTGCGGTTTACCGTCAGGTGCTGGGCAACGACTATTTAATGAAATCCGAGCGACTTATAAGTTCCGAGTCTTTGCTGCGGGACGGCAGTTTGACGGTACGAGAATTTGTACGCGCTGTAGCTAAGTCAGAACTGTACAAAACCAAGTTTTTCTACAACAGCTTCCAAACTCGGACGATCGAACTAAACTACAAACACTTGCTCGGTCGCGCTCCCTACGACGAATCTGAAGTAGTTGAGCACTTAGATTTGTACCAAACACAAGGCTACGACGCTGATATTGATTCTTACATCGATTCAGTAGAGTATCAAGAAAACTTTGGCGAAAGTATCGTCCCTTACTACCGCGGCTTTAACACCCAGCGCGGTCAAAAAACCGTTGGTTTTACCCGGATGTTCCGCTTGTATCGCGGCTATGCAAACAGCGATACATCTCAACTAGAAGGCAATAACTCTCGCTTAGCTGTCGAACTCGGCACTAACACCGCTACGGCTGTAGTTGGGCCTTCTGGCGGTAACGAAGGTTGGGCATATCGGCCTTCTGCTAGAAACGTAACTCCCAGCAGCACTTTCGGCGGCGCTGCTGCTTACGGCAAAGAAGGACGGCTGGTGCGCGTGGAAGTTTCGGGCATTCGCACGGGCGGCTATCCCAGCGTGCGCCGCAGCAGCAAGGCTTTCATCGTACCTGTTGAGGAGTTGTCCTCGCAAATGCAGAAATTTCAACGCATGGGCGCGAAAATCGCCAGCATTACTCCCATTTAGTCATACCAATTTAATGTGAAGTTGCACATATCTCGATCCCCCTAAATCCCCCTTAAGAAGGGGGACTTTGAGAAGAATCTTGTCCCCCCCTTATTAAGGGGGGTTAGGGGGGATCAGATTCTACGGGGCCTCATAAAAAATTGGTATCAGTTGGCAGTTGGCAGTTGGCAGTTACTAGCTTTTAGTCAACAGTCAACAGTCAACAGTCAACAGTCAACAGTCAACAGTCAACAGTCAACAGTCAGAATTACCAATTACCAAGAAGCTTATGTTGGGTCAAATTGTAGGTGGAAAAAGTGGCAATACAGCTTCGGCTGGTCGCTGCTTTCGGTATGAAGTTGTCGGCTTGCGCCAAAGCGATGAAACAGATAATGTGGATTATTCGATTCGATCGAGCGCGAGTACATTTATCAACGTGCCTTACAATCGGATGAATCAAGAAATGCAGCGGATTACTCGCATGGGCGGGAAAATTGTCAGCATTCATCCTTTAAACGCGGGTGCAGAATCATCCCATGAGTCATCTCATGAATCATCGCACGATCACCAATAGTTTGGTTGAAGGGGCGATGAAAATCGCTCCGACACAAGCTAGAAGGGGCGATGAAAATCGCTCCTAGACAAACAAAGTCCACTCCAAGCGGACTAAGAGTTAATGCAACCCGCGCAAGCGGGTTTTGTCTGTTTAGTAGCGATTTTAATCGGCCAGTTTCCCTAACCCTTGCCTTGCAGGTTTTGTCTGTGTAGCAGCGATTTCAATCGCCGAATAACTAATAACTAATAACTAATCACTAATCACTATGGATTATTACGAATCCGACTCACCGCCGGCGGGTGTAGCTGAGGGCGAGTCTTTAACAGTTGAACAGGCGATCGCAAATTTGCACTCCCAAGATTACAGTCTCCGGTATTATGCTGCTTGGTGGGTGGGCAGATTTAGAGTCAAGGAACCTGCAGCTATTGCAGCTTTAATTGCCGCATTGGAAGAAGAGTCAGAACAAACAAAAATCGGCGACTATTCCCTATTACGAAATGCGGCGCGGGCTCTGGGTAAATTGGGCGACAAACAAGCCTTGCCGGCCCTGATTCGCTGTTTGGAATGCGCCGATTATTACGTGCGAGAAGCGGCGGCTCAAGCTCTAGAAATGCTGGGCTATCGCGATTCTATTGAGCCGCTAATGAAGCTATTGGATGGGGGCGTAGCTGTGGCTGTGCGAGTGCCAGGAAAATCGCACCTCGTGCAACCTTACGACTCGGTAATTGAAGCTTTGGGAACGCTGCAAGCGACAGAAGCAATACCGCTAATTTCACCTTTTTTAGAACATTCTGTGGAGCGGGTGCAGTACGCGGCGGCGCGGGCGATGTATCAGTTAACTGGTGAGCGGGTTTACGGAGAGCGGTTGGTAAGTGCTTTGAATGGGGATAATTTGCAGTTGAGGCGATCGGCTTTGATGGACTTGGGGGCGATCGGCTATTTGCCGGGAGCGCAAGCTATTTCTGAGACTTTAGCAGAAAATAGCCTGAAATTGATTGCGCTCAAAGGAGTTTTGGAGCATCACCTCAATCAACAAGAATCTCTATCTTTGTCAGATGAAGCTATCCGCGTTATGGATTTAATGGATAGTTTACTGTGAAAAAAATTAGTTTACAACTGAAATAGGATTGCTGTAGCGATCATCAATGGTCAGCCGTATATATAGCCTTTCTCAAAAAGATGAGGTACAATAACAGCAGTGTGTAAACCAGTTAAAAATATTTGACGATGTAACTTGTCCGAACGCAAACTAAGAGTGCTTTTCCTAATTCTTGATAATTAGTAGTCTTGATAGAACGGAGAATGATTTTAAGTTTTGACCACAGATTTTCAATCGGTGAAAAATCTGGTGAAGAAGGTGATAAGTATATTAATTTTGCCCCGGTTTCTTCGATCGCTTTTTTCACTTCTTCTCCCAGGTGAATGGGACAGTTATCCATCACTACACAAGCACCTTTCCATAGTTTTGGCACAAGTTTTCTGATAATAAAAGCTTCAAATGTAATTGCATCAGTTCCGCCTATTAGATTAACCGATGTCAAAATTTCATTGACTGACATTGCTCCAATTATTGAGACATTTTTGCCACGTTTAGTTGGTTTTGGCCCCTTGGCCCTTTCACCTTTTAAAGACCTAGCATATAACCTCACCATTGCCAAATTAACTCCCGATTCGTCAATGAATATTAAGTCTTTCAAACTAATATTTTTAATTGTTTTCCCGAACTCACCTCGCAGGATTGGAACTCGCTCAGTGCCTTTGCCTGAAGGGAAGAGAGTTTTTTTTAACAGTAATGTTTAAGAGTTTTATCATTCTTCCTATTGTTGCTCTACTAACGGAAAATCCAATTTTCCCATAAAGTAAATAACGGAGTTCTTCAAGAGTTGCATCATTATTTCCTTCAATCAATTCCGCCAAGATGAGTAGGCGATCCGCATTCAGTTTTCCTTTGACTCCACATCGGTCAGTTCTCGGGGTAATATTTTTTGTTTCACGATATTGTTTAAGCAATTTTTGTACAAAACTCAGGGCTACAGAAAAACGCTTAGCTATTGCTTTTTGTGAAATGGGTTCAGCATGATAAGTATCAAGGATTTTTTGCCTAAAATCAATCGAATAAGCTTTCATTTTTAACAATGTATGAAGTTTGGTATCAGTAAACGTGTTGTGAGTCAAGCAGATCGTGCTGTCAACAAAATGCTATTATGTGTGGTATCGCTTTCGCGTGGCTGTACTGAACCATGTAATTATAGTTCATTTGATCTTATCTTCTCTGTTTGACCCCCACAAGTGAGTGTCAGTAACATGATATCTCATATGAGAGCTCGAAATGCTATATAGCCTTTCGAGCTCTCATATGAGGTACTCATGGGCATAGGCCTCCGTGGCCTCCGTGGGCATACCTCACCACGCTTGAGAACCGCTATAGCAATCCTAAATCATTATCAAGACTATGAGACAATTATATGCAATACTTGATTGTGACCATAAAAAAATGAATAACTTACAACTGCCACAAAAAGATAGGGAAAAAGAAATAGCCCAATTAGAATCTTTCATTAAAAGCGATATCGATGCCAGAGAACTAAAACGAGCAATAGCTGATCCGATGGCGCTCTCAGGTAATATCTACCATGAAATCAGCAAGATATGGCGTGTAAGTAAATTTTTTAGTGGTTATTGGAAAAAACAATTTAAAACCCAAGGCATCGCCGGAATCAACCTAGGACATAAAGGGTCAAAAGGGTATTTAACAGCTCGACAAAATACTGACGTAATCGAGTGGTTAAAGAATAAACAATATTAGAATTTAGATGAGCTGGTTACTTATTTAGCTCCCGGGTAAACGCATCTAAATTAATTTGACAAAAAAGTGAATTTGTGCATTACTAAATCACTAAAAAAACATTCTTAAAATTCTTAATTTTCACCCGACTTGATCACATTAAATCAGAACCTTAAGATTTTCTGAAGTTCTTAAAGCCGGATAATTTTCCTTCTTAGATAGGTGTTAGATTGCGAGTATTAACTGGCAGAGTTTAAAGTTTGAACTAAATAATTATTGTCCATTGCCGCTCGATACCGTTTCATTTTTAGACTTTGTGCCGGAAGTTTTCTCTTGTTTCAGTAAATTTATTGCTAGCCTCCGATTGAAGTGCAAGATTTTCGGGAGAGTTCTGTTTCCGAATCCGGCTTTCATCTTCACAAAATGTAACATAGAGTGTCCAATGTAAGCTATTTTCAATGCCCAAATGATTGCAGATCGCCCCAGCAATTTTTTCAGCATGACTGCTTAAACTACTAAGCGTAAAAACTAGCTTCTGTCGTGGTTTTATTCCACAGCCGTCGTTCACTAACTATCATGACAACTGTTTTTAATCCCGTCCATAATTCTTGATTGTGCAGAGGTGGTAACTCGGATACATCAACAGTCCACACTTGTCTTTTTTCCACTCCATGATGTCCCGGTTCTACTTGCTCATGCCGGATTGTAGTCTCTGCCTAAATAATCTTATTTCTTAGGTACTTCAAACCACTCTTTCACAGCTTGGTAGAGGAGTTTTTGATTCCCTTTTAAAGCTAAAACATAATCTCCTTTTTTCTTGATAATCAGAGATGTTATGTCTTTTTGACATCAAGCGAGCATCTATGGTTATTACGCTTCCGGCAATTTCTAACATTTCTATTAATGCCGGAATTGCTGTCAGCTCGTTAGATTTTTTATCGACTTTTTTTGCTAAAAATAATTGATGAAATGAACACCACGCAGTGACTATATGTAGCGCTTTTTGCTGGTTATTTCGGTCATAAGATTGTTTCATCGTTTTGCCATAAATGGCAATCACGTTTAGTTATAATTCCCCGAATATCGCATTTACCCAACTCAAAAAACATTCTTGAAACTGCTGCGGTTCAATTCGGGCAAATACCCGACTAAATGTGTCAGGAGATGGTATACCATTCGGTAATTCTAGAAAGCTTTTTAACCATTCATATTTGGCATTACCATAGTCTTCTATTGCCACCCATCCGTCGGCACCGCTGAGGACAGCTAGAATCGCAATTGATCTAAGATCTTTAAGTAAGTGTTCTTTACTTCTTTCTATTCTTGGGTCTTTCACGGAAAGCAAAAGGGGAGCATCTCACCTTTGCAGCCCTCCGCTAGAAATTGGAGTTTTGAGGCAGGAGGCAGGAGGCAGGAGGCAGAAGGAAAGAGGCAGAAGGAAAGAGGCAGAAGGAAAGAGGCAGAAGGAAAGAAGAAGAAGGAAGGAGCCAGAAGGAGGAATGAGCCAGAAGAAGTATTTTTACAAATATGAGATGCTCCCAGCAAAAGGCTCTAAAAAACTGGTATTTAAAAGATTCTTTTAAGGCAATGAATCTTTTGGTTTTTGTTGCGAAGTTACAGCTTTACTAAAACCTCTTGCCATTGATAGCACCACTAAACTACAAGAAACTACCTAGAAAATTAGTCGGATATAACTGTAGCATCTTTGGGGTTAAAGTTAAGATGCGTTTACCCTGGCAATCAATACCCCCACTTTGCTTTAATGGTGCAGCAAGTTTTTGAGTTTGAAGGAGTTTTGAACCCGACGGAATTGGCGGCTCCTGCTTTCGCGGCGGCGGCGATTGGAGGCAGAATTTTGGGCAACGGAATGACTGCTGATAGTCTATGGGTTTGCTTGGCCACATTGATTACGCCAAACCATCCTTTCTGTGGCCACCGTATTCAAGATGCTGCTAAGTCTGCGGATTTTGTGCCTCTGTATGCCGAAACTAAGGGTCAAACTATTCACGGCTGGGATTTGCTGAATTGTTGTCTGAGTGCGGGGGATGTTTTGTATTTGACGATGCCTGCGAATCGGTTGGATCAACTGTGGAGAACGACCTCTGAACTAATTAAAACTTAATGGTTTGACGCGGGAATTTATATTGCCTATCGCTCAATTGCAACTACAAACCTGATAAAATGGGCTCTGTCTAGTAAATAAGACTTACCACTAATCCTCTGAAATCCGGTTTCTTAGGGCAACTTCTAGTATAAATAACCAACAGAGTCTCAATTAGTTGCGATATAGAATGAGAAAATTTTTAGCATTATGTGTGTTTGGTCTGATAATGGCGATCGCCTCTGTAGCTGTCGCCGCTCAACCTTTGTTCGTCGCTTATCCTCCCGCTAACCACAAAACTACAGCCGATCGCATCTTTTTAATCGGTACAGCGCCCGCACCGGGACAAGTTTTAGTAAATGGCAACCAAATTTCGCGCACCGCAGTCGGCCATTTCGCCCCGACTTTTCCGCTGCAACTCGGCGAAAATGTCTTTACCTTGCGTTACGAAAATCAGGAAGTCAAAATTAAGGTGACGCGCGAGTCTAATCAGCCGGTAGCCCCTGTAGGATTGGCTTTTGCTAAAGATTCTCTGACGCCGAAAGTCGATGTCGCGAGTTTGCCGGGGGAATATATTTGCTTTGGGGCGATCGCACCTGCCAATGCTCAAGTTTCAGTAAAATTGGCGGGCGTTACTATTCCTTTAAAAGCGCGATCGCAAGTGGAACTACCCGACAACAAATCTGTATTATTAGGTGAAAACTCCCCGATCAAAAAAGGCGGCAGCCAACAGTATCAAGGCTGCGGTAAAACCCCTGAGAACGCCATCTCATCTAAGGGAGAAAAAGTTGATTTAGGCCTACCCTCGTTTGAGCTAACAATGAACGAGCGAACTATCAGCCAACAAGGTACTGGCAAGATTTCTATTCTGTCTCCGGCGGATTTAGAAATAGCAGAAGTAACGGCAGAACCGGGCGTTGCCCGAACCGGAGCGAGTACAGATTTTTCTCGGATGACACCGCTGCCGAAGGGAACGCGAGCAACAATTATCGGGCGCGAAGGAGAATGGCTCAGACTCGATTACGGTGCTTGGATTAAAGCATCGGAAGTGCGAATTGTCAAGGATACAGTGCCTCCGCGATCGATTATTCGCAGCGCCAGCTCGCGTCAAGTTTCCGGCTGGACAGAGGTGTTATTTCCCTTAGAAACACCCGTCCCAGTCACCGTGCAGGAAGGAGAACGCACTTTCACTTTAACCCTGTACAATACTACCGCTCAAACTGACATTATTCGCCTCTCTGATGACCCAGTAATTTTGCGTTTGGAATGGCAACAAATCGCGCCACAGCAAGTACAATATACTTTTAATCTCAAATCTGCCCAGCAGTGGGGCTATAAATTGAGATACGAGGGCACAACTTTAGTGCTGTCTTTAAAAAACCCGCCCGCGAATACAAGCATGACACCTGTGTCGCAAGCAAAGCCGCTGTCGGGAATTAAGATTCTCATCGATGCGGGACACGGCGGGCCGGAAGATGGAGGTGCTGTGAGCCCAGTGGGAATTAGGGAAAAAACAGTAGCTTTAACGGTGTCGAAATTGGTGCAAGAGGAATTGGTAAATCGGGGCGCGAATGTGCTAATGACGCGGGTAGAAGATGTCGATTTGGATTTGCCGCCAAGGGTGGAAATGATTCAAAAAGAAGAACCTGCGATCGCAATTTCAATTCACTACAATGCTTTGCCGGATAACGGCGACGCCATTAATACTAAAGGCGTCGGCGCTTTCTGGTTTCACCCGCAAGCGCACAGTTTGGCAATGTTTTTGCACAATTATTTAGTTGCCAATTTGAACCGTCCGAGCTATGGTGTATTCTGGAACAACTTAGCCATGACTCGTCCTGCCGTTACTCCATCTGTTTTAATGGAATTGGGATTTATGATCAATCCCGAAGAGTTTGAATGGATTGTGAATCCGACAGAACAGAAGAAGTTAGCCGAGGCGATCGCCCAAGGTGTTACCGAATGGTTTGCCTCTGTCAAATAACAGTTAGTAGTAATACCAATTTTTTATGAGGCCCCGTAGAATCCGATCCCCCCTAGCCAAGGGCGGGCACGGGGGCACCGCCCCTACTAAGGGGGGGACAAGATTCCGATCAAAGTCAACCCCTACTCCCCTTCTTAAGGGGGATGCGAGGGGGATCGAGATATGTGCAACTTCACATTAAATTGGTATAAGGACTGAAGTCCTTATCAAAAAAATCATAGTCAGGACTCCAGCTCGGTCAATCCAAGGAAATGAAATAATGCTAATTTTTACTCAATCCAAAGCCTTTTTCATTGCAGCCGTCGTTGCAAGTTTTAGCTTCTCACTTTACAGCTTTCCTGTTTTCGGCAAGCAGCAAAGTCTTGCTCCAGAAAAAGCAGAAGCTTTAAAAAAGCAAACTCAATGCTCGTTTATTACAGGTGAAGGTGGCGCTGTTAACCTTCGCAAAGGCCCAGGCAATCAGTACCCGGTTGTAGCTAAATTGAAAAGAGGAGACGGAGTTAGGGCTGTCAGCAGACAAGGTAATTGGGTAAAAATTGCGGCCAGATTTTCGGGAAATCCTCCTAATGAAACTTTGACAATCCTTGACGGTTGGGTGAGCAATCAATTTATTAATGGCTGTTCCGAAGACCAATTTGAGAGGTGGCGGCAATAGGAAATTTCCTAGGGGCGGGTTTTACAGACAATATATGTAGGGGCGGGTTTTACAGACAATATATAACGAGTACAAACAATGTATATAAACCCGCCCCCACACCACCAATAACCTACATGAACCTTGATTTCGATCGCAGTAGAAAAACATAGATGGGGATTTACCGTTGGGTGGGGGCGGGTTTACTAGATTGTCGATTATTGACAATTATTGTCGGTGAAACCCGCCCCTACGATCGGCGGTTTCAACCGCAACTACACTTGCCTTGCCTCCGCGCCACGCGAGACTTTAAAGTCAGCAATCAATGTATTAATGGCTGTTCCGAAGACCAATTTGACAGGTGGCGGAAATAGGGAATTTCCTAGGGGCGGGTTTTACAGACAATATATGTAGGGGCGGGTTTTACAGACAATATATAACGAGTACAAACAATCTATATAAACCCGCCCCCACACCACCAATAACCTACATGAACCTTGATTTTGATCGCCGGAGAAAAACATAGATGGGGATTTACCATTGGGTGGGGGCGGGTTTACTATATTGTCGATTATTAACAATTATTGTCGGTGAAACCCGCCCCTACGATCGGCGGTTTCAACCGCAACTACACTTGCCTTGCCTCCGCGCCACGCGAGACTTTAAAGAAAAGGAGATTTAAAACCGGATGTGATGTAAAAAAAGACGATCGCCCTGATTCATTCTTGCATTCTCAACCAGCTAAACACCTGTTCAGCGGTGATATTCAAGGGAATCATTTCGGGAACAGGAACGACATCGCTACCTTCGCAGAATTGCGGTTGTTGGTTGGGTAAAAACGCTAAAATCGATCGATCGTCTGGATCGATTAGCCACCCCAACTGACAATTATGTTGCAGACAGTGAATGATTTTTTTAGTTACGCGATTTGAGCTTTGTTGTGGCGAGAGAATTTCTATCGCCCAATACGGTGCAATTAGCACATCATCCAACGGTTCACCGCTCTCATCAAATTCAATTTGTTCCCACAATAGTACCGCAATATCTGGAACAATCGATCGACCGCCAAACGTACACCGCAACTCTGGAAAGGCATAAGCTATCTTGGGAGTTTGCGTCACCTGATTAATTTCGTTGCAGGTTCTTAATTGCAATAGACTGTGCTTTGTTTTCGGCATAGGTTTTTGGATAATCTCGCCCTCAATGTATTCGCTAGCCGGTTTAGTTTCTGGCAGTTTCAGAAATTGTTCAAGAGTAAGGCGCTCAGTTGCGATCGTCATAAATAAATTCCTCAATTCTACCTATCTTAAGTGTAATCCCAAAAATATTTCTTTTGCATAAATTTTGTGTTACCTCGCCTAATTTGGCGGAACAATCTGCTGTTTAAATTCAAACAAATTAGGATTTGTAGGGTCATAAAACGCCCGCAACCAATGCACGTTTGGAGAACCAAAAGTTTCAACCCTAGTAAAATTTTTCATTCTCGGTAGTTGAGTCTCATCGGTAAAATAGGGTAAAGGTTTATCGATGCGGAAATAGTGAGTATCGCCGTGGACGAATACAACCTGCCCTGGGAAATTGCCTGTTTCTGTTTCCAGAGTTGCGATAAAATCGTTGTAGCCGCTTCTTCTTTTGTCGGTCGGATCGAGTTCAAATCCCGGATTTGCCTGTGCAACTAACACAATTCCTTTGCTGTTGCTGCGTTTGGCTAAAACAAAACATTCTTTGATCCAGGCTAAGTTAGCCCAATTGCGATCGGCATATTCTGCATCTGCTTCGGGAGTGCGGCCAAAATTGTTGTTGCTTCCCGGCATATTAATCGCGAAAAACACAACTCCATGATAAATCCAGCGAACATTTTCGCGGAATTTAGCAAACTGCGGGTTTTCGCTTTGACGGGTGAGAGTTAAGGTGCGCTTTCCCAAACTTTGATTACCGTTGCTAAATATTTCTCGCAGTTTAGCCAGTCTTTCTACTGGATCGTAACTGCCGTTTTTTGAACGGTGGCAATCCGTCCATTCATTGTCACCATAGGCAAGAATAAACGGCATCTCAAAATTGTCAAATAACTGCTTGCGGCTGACAAAAGTTGCATCATCGCAGACACTAGAACCGTTTTTAATGTCGCCGTCGTGGACGACAAACGCTGCGGGCGATCGATTGATATCTGCAATCAAACTCGGAAATTGTGCTTCCTGTTCGGCACTGTAGGGCAAATCGCCAATCAAGGCAAATTCAAAAGGTCTATCGCCGGAAGTTTGAGCGTAAGTCAAAACACCAAAAGCTGTAATTGATACAAAAACAATAAAGGCAATAATTAGATAGTTTTTTTTCATTTTTTGATTCGTAACTAAATTAGTTATGATACCATATAAGCCGACAAATAACTCTCAAAAATCATGGATTTTCGTCGGTTGCTCTCGCTAATTGCCATGCTTTCGATCGCAGGCTGCAATATCCAAACGCCACAAACCAACACACAGCCTACAGAAAGTCGATCGCCAATTGCAGCCCCTGTTCCCGCCAAACCAAAGTCTGAAATCAAAGAAGCAAAACTAATTGCTGTCGGCGACATCATGATGCACAGTACCCAAACGCGATCGGGCTACGACGCAAAAAATAAAACATACAATTTTGACACTTTCTTCGCACCAGTTAAAAGTATCCTGTCAACAGGCGATTGGGTGATCGGAAATCTCGAAACACCTTTAGCGGGCGAAGATGCGGGCGGATATACGGGATATCCGCTATTTAACGCACCGGCTCAATTAGCGGATGCGGCTAAAAAAGCTGGATTTAATATCTTGACAACTGCGAACAATCATGCTTTAGACCGTGGAGAAAAAGGGGTAATTAGGACGATCGCCAATCTGAGCGATCGCAAAATTGCCTCAACAGGAACAGCCACATCAGCCGCCGCAGCCGATCGCACTTTAATCAGCACCAAAAACAACATTTCATTAGCCAAGCTAGCCTACACCTACGGCACAAACGGCATTCCCATACCCAAAGGCAAAGATTACTTAGTTTCCCTAATCGACGAAAAAAAGATAGTCAAAGACATTGCCAAAGCCCGCAAACAAGGAGCAGATATTATCGCAATTTCCCTGCATTTTGGCGACGAATATCAGCGACAGCCAAACACCCAACAAAAACAATTAGTGGAAAACCTATTAAAAGCCGGTGCAGACATCATTCTCGGCAGCCATCCCCACGTCGTCCAACCTTACAAAATTTTTAACTTCCCCGGCAAAAATGGGAAAACCCGCAAAGCTGTAGCAATTTATTCAATGGGAAACTTCATTTCCGGTCAGAATAAAAAATATACAGACTTAGGCGTGATTTTCCAAGTAAATCTTCGCAAAACATTGCCAGAAAAAACCACAGAAATTACCAGCATCAAAACCTTTCCGACTTGGGTACACCGCTATACTTTGAACAATAAAACGAACTATCGAGTTTTGCCCTTAGAAACAACTGTCAGCCAGAAAAACGATGCACTACTAGCAACTTCACAGTATCCTGTTTTATCAAAATATTTGCAGGATATGAACAATCATCTTAACTCTTTGAATAGTCCGAAAAAATCCAAATAATTTGGGATTGAGAATTGGCAATTGGGCATTGGTGATTGGAATTGGAGGCCTAGCCGAGCGATTTGTATTCCCAGGCAGTGCCCATTGCTAAGGTAACAGCTTAAGCTAGGAAAGCAATCATGTATCCAACGCAAGAGGGTGTAGTGGAGTAGAGCGACTTTTCTTTTTGTGATTATATTCTTCCCATACTCCAAGATAATCTGATGGTTGATATCTGCCGAATATCTCAGCGAAAATGTTAGGCAATTTTCGATAAGGAGAAACACCCAGATCTTTAAGCATGATGTCAATATATTGTTGGAAGCGAGTGTTGGTCGCACAGGATCGCGAAGGTTCAAATTGAATATTTGCGCGTTTCCACTGGCGGATATATTCAATACTTTTTTCCATATTTTCGCTGGAAGGTAACTCAAGTTCACCACGCAAGTAAGCACACAGCCATTGTGTGGCGATCTCGACTGCTGGCACGTGCATATATCCATGATTGAACCCAGCAAAGGCAATGCCCGGAATGCGAGGATGAAGCAAGTGGCGATATAACTGCACGCCATCGGGTTCGGTTTCCAACATTTTTCGATATTTATCAGGCAAAAATGGAAAAATCGGCGTTTGCGAACCCAAAGATAGAACGACTAAATCGCATGGAATCTCGCAACCATTTTTCAACTTTACTGCTTCTGGCGAAAAACCCGATAATTCTGCACGGTGGGGCGAGATTTTTCCTTCTGCAATAAACGGATAGTAATTTTCAGGCGCAACCGCTGTGGCTGAACGTAAATCAGGCAATAGTTTGTGGTCTGGTTGTACAGCTTTGATGCGGCGCTGGGCCTCTTGACCTTTTCCAGAAACATTTCGCTGAACTTGAAAGCGGAAGATGGATGCAATCAAATCCCAAAAAGCTGAAACAATGAAGCCAAGGCGATTGTGCAGGAAACGTTCAATGGCGGTTGGATGCGCCCAACTTGTCATCATCACTGTTCCAAAGCGGCTGAATAATGCGTAGGTAAAATGTACGCCCAAAATCCATTCGGGGATAAGCCAGCGCGGTGTACGAAATACATGATTTACTTGTGCGCCTTGTTTTGCTGCGAAAGTCGCCATGTCTAAGGCGCTTTTTCCGAAGCCAACGATTACAACTCGTTGATTATCAAATATATCAAGCGTGTGGACATCCCGTTCAGTGATGATTTTCCCGCCGAAATCTTCGATACCTGGAAATTCAGGTTGATACTTTCCTTCTGTATATTGCCCAACTGAGATAACGACGTATCCAAATAATTCTTCGTGAACGCCCTCCTGGTTTTTATATCTTAATAGCCAGCCATCTTCTGTTTCTTTTAGTTCGATAACTTCGTGATTTAACCGCACATCAAGCTTTAGATGGTTGACCGCTTGCACCCAATAATTCAGGATTTGTTCTCCGGTGGGATGTAAATCAGGGCTGAATGGCCAGGGAAAATCTGATAAATGATACTGTTCCCTGATATTTTGCAGGTGTACGTTTGGGTATGCAACTGCCCATACTCCGCCCATCTTTTCGGCTTTCTCGAAAACAACTGCTTGGAAACCATTTTTCTTTAGAATGTTGGCTGTCGTAATGCCTGATATTCCCGCGCCAATAATGGCAATTGGCATACCGTTTTTGTATTGCATATATTTGAGTCTCCTGATTGGGTAGGGTTATTAGAGTAATTCTCGTGACGGAGTGACAAAAAACCGGACAGCCTTGCACTGATAAGAGTTTAAATCGATCGCTCTCACAAAGACAGAAGCGTTGTCACCCCCTCAGATCCGCGACCTTAACCCCACCTGCTGATAGTAGCTTAGTTGGTTATAGACGCTTCGGGGAGAGGAATTCTTGCAGTCTGGCTGCTACAGGCTCAGTTGAGGCAAGCTGGCACATTCCGATCGCCCCAAGGATGTAACTAATAACTAATAACTAATAACTGCTTAATTAACCAAGCGATCGCCCCTTCCACATCAGCAACCTGCTCAACATCAGGAATCTGCGGGCGCTACACCATCACCACCAGAATTCCCAGTTCTCTAGTCGCAACAACTTTAGCATAAGTAGCAGCTCGCCCGCGGTTTTTACTAACCATTGTATAATATGATATTCTCATAGTAATTGCCGCTCGTCTAGCATCGGAATAGTAAAATCCAGTCAAAGTCAATAATCACGGATGGTGCAACCGGACGCGATTGGATTCATCTGCGTTAATCTGTGTTTATCTGCCATCATCTGCGGTTAAAAAAAGAGAATGTATTAACCGCCCCGGACAAGGTATTGACGCCCATTTACGCAGAAGTCGAGAAGAGAGATAGGAATAATTCCGATGCTAACAGATTTGATATTACCCGCAAGTAGGACACCGCAGTGCCGTTTCCCTACAATTAACCGGGCAATCGTTATATCCGATCGCGCGATCGCCCAGAACTCCGCAAGATTCGGATGAATTTCTTCTGTATAATTCTCACAGTGAGTACCAACTATTTTTGACGCTAAAACAGGAGCGTCGAAAGTAAATTTTTCCCTCAATTTGAGTACAAGTTTCTACCTTGACTCCAGGCAAGTCTAATCGATAGTCTAAATTAGGGCTTGCTGAATCAGTGAGAAAAGTAAACAGTGTATGGGTTTTCCGACCAACAAAGTAGTAAGGGTGCAAGAAAAACAGGTATAATCAGTCAAAACCCGTGCATCACCACCTGCGATCGTGTATAGAAA
>NZ_JAUBUJ010000106.1:25615-29443 GCF_036705405.1 Microcoleus sp. B13-B6 | reverse complement strand
TGTCCCCCCCTTAGTAGGGGCGGTGCCCCCGTGCCCGCCCTTGGTTAGGGGGGATCTAGACTTCGCTACAAACAAGAGAGACGGTGGGTTTAACGTTAAGTTATCACCAATGACCTCATCCTCCTCCCTCTGCGCCCTCTGCGCCTCTGCGGTTCCCTCTCTAAACTGGGCCTCAGTCGGTGCGGCACTCGGATCGATCGCCCGCGCTGCCAATTCGCCGCCACCCAGCGCCGCCAAAGTCAAAAATGCAATAATCGAAATTCGCATAGACATTAAATTTAAAGCACACCCAACGCATATTACCCAAAACCGGGTTCCCTGCATAATTAGCCGAAAAGAAACCCGGTATTTTTGAGGCTACCGGGTTTCTGGGATGCTGAAATGTGGGAAAGTTCGATCGACAGTGGGCGATCTTAATGACCCAGAAAAATTTGTTTAAATAGCTTGTCGAGAAACACGTTTCTCAAAATGAGCCTGAGTCTGCTGCAACAGTTGTTCGCGACTATCCTTAGCGGTGGTAATGGTAGGGAGCAAGTTGCGAGCTTGTAAAGTCATGTGAAGCTGTAGGTGTGCTACGTACTCACTGACATCTTCGCGAAGAGAGCAAGCCGGGTACTGTTTTAAAGTAGAGTTCAAGGTGTTCTCCTGCTTTGGGTTTGTAGTTTTTTCTAATAATCATAGACAATATCATGGTCTATTTCTAACTGTGTACTCCGTAATGAAGTTTAACCTTTGGACTCCTGTTTTGTTACAATCCTTTACAAAAGTATCTTACCTATCAGGAGTCGATCGCCCATGCAGTCTCAAGCACTTGTAGGACAAAAGCACACATTAAGTACATTTGTCAATAGCAGCCGCCAAACAGCCGCCTACCTCGACATCGGGTGCGGCAGACCCTTATTGATGCTGCACGGTTTCTTCGGAGAAAAGACTTGCTGGCTGCCCTTAATTGAG
The DNA here is from genome assembly GCF_036705405.1 of Microcoleus sp. B13-B6. Classification (NCBI taxonomy): domain Bacteria; kingdom Bacillati; phylum Cyanobacteriota; class Cyanophyceae; order Oscillatoriales; family Microcoleaceae; genus Microcoleus; species Microcoleus sp. B13-B6. Next base: position 28,489 of record NZ_JAUBUJ010000106.1, on the reverse strand, counting down.
TTATTGCAATCTCAGTTTCGGTGCATCAGTTTAGATATGTTAGGTTTTGGAGAATCCAGCAAACCAGAAATCCCCTACGACGTAGCTGTAGAAGTTGCTTTTGTGCGGCAAGTTGTAGAACAACTAAATATCGAACCATGCTGCATCATCGGACATTCTTTTGGCGGTTGGGTTGCATCTGCATATTCCCTCAAATATCCTAATTCTGTGAGCAGTTTAGTGTTAGCAGCACCAGCCGGAATTCGGGACGACAGTTTTTGCGGTCAATACGATGCTTTGCGGCCGCTGCTGTGGGAAACCCCAGCCGTGGATTGGGCCTTGCATTTGGCAAAACCTTTTGCTAGTTTAGCGGGAAAAAGTGAGAAATTGCAGCAAATTTCCGGGTGGCGCAGGGAGTTAATGTCTCAACCAGTAGCAAGGTCATTTTTAATGAGTCGGATGCGGCCGGAAGATGCAGTTGATACAGTAGAAAAAGAAATTCACAAATTGCAAATTCCTACCTTAGTCATCGCAGCAGATAGTGACGAAACAATTCCTCTATGGCACTGTGAAACCTACGCGGGCGAGATACCGGGGGCAGAGTTAGCAATTATTCCCAATGCCACTCACGGGTTGCCACAAACTCAAGCTCCAATCATGGCCAAGTTTATTAGTAAATTTTTGAATAGTTAAGAAAAACGGTGCAACAAGCGGAATCCTGAAAATTGTGATAGGCCACAACGGTAAAATAATTGTGTTTTAGTATACTACTCTACTACGAAATACAGAATATATTGGTTAGTGTCTTGTACAAAAACTTTTTATGGCTCTTAAATCTTGTGTCAGCAGGAGCTACAGACATTTAGGCGAGTCGGGGGCATTACCAATGGCGGCAGTGAAAAACTACTTTAATCTGGAAGAAATTACGACAGCCAGAAGAATTAGTGCTGCGGTAATTAACATCAGCGGCCGCCAGCGAATGCTTTCCCAACGAACGGCTTTTTTTTGCATGAGGTTAGTTTGCTCTGAGAATGCGGCAGAAAGAGCAAAACTGCGCGGGAATTTGTTAGAGGCGATCGAGCTTATGGAAAAATCGCATCGCGACTTAATTAATACTAGCAGCAGCATCAACTTAGTGAGTCCCCCTTCAGCCACCGTCAAGGCAATGTATTTTGAGCCGCCACTGTATTTAGACAAACAAGTGCGCGCATATATCGATCGAATTAAAGCCTTGGTGCAAGTTCCCGATGCCGAACTCAGGCTGGAAAATTCCCATCTGCTGTACATTGTCGAAGCTGCGGGGGGCGACTTGCTAGAAGCTTTCGATGCCGTGGTGAGCCAATACCAGCAAGAAAGCGAAATCGAACAATTTGAAATCGATCTTAAACAGGTAGAACTTTATCAAGAAAGTTGTGCTGCTACCTCGAAAGCGGAAGCTCAAGCGGCCAAGCTCGATCGCGCACTTTGCGAACTCAAACAAACTCAAGCTCAACTCCTCCACAGCGAAAAAATGTCTTCCCTGGGAGCGCTAATGGCTAGTATCGTCCACGAAATTAATAACCCAGTTAGTTTTATTTACGGCAACTTGAGCCATGCCGCAATTTATACTCAAGATTTGCTGAACCTGCTGCGTCTCTATCAAGAATGCTATCCCAATCCCTGTCCCGAAATCACAGCTAAAATCGAAGAGATAGATCTGGATTTTCTAGTTGAAGACTTGCCTAAAGTTATGTCTTCCATGCAAATGGGTTCCAATCGCATTCGCGAAATTGTCAAATCTATGGGCAACTTTTCGCGAACCGATAACAGTAACATGACCATGTGCGATTTGCACGACAGCATTGACAGCACCGTGTTAATTTTGCGAAACCGTCTCAATTCTCAAATAGACCGTCGCGACATTCAAGTAGTAAAAAATTATGGAAAATTGCCTCTTGTAGAGTGTTATTCAGGACAGCTAAATCAAGTATTTATGAATCTAATTACCAACGCGATCGATGCTTTGGACGAGGTATCACAAAATCAGCCCAATGCTGCGCTAAAAATTTTGATAACCACAGAATTAGCAGGGCCCGATCGCGTGAGAGTGCGGATTGCTGACACGGGACCCGGAATGACACCAGAGATAAAAGAGCGAATGTTCGAGCAGTTTTTCACCACCAAGGAAATCGGTAAAGGTACCGGTTTAGGATTGTCTATTGTCTACAAAATCTTAGTAGAAAATCACCGAGGATCGCTCCGGTGCGAGTCGGAACCCTGTAAGGGAACCGAGTTTATCATTGAACTGCCGATCCAGCAAACTTAAGCAATTTACTAATCATCCAAATTTATCAAAAATTTGGGTTTAAAACCCTGTTCTTCTAGGACAGCTTTAATTTCTTAAAACTTTTTTCAAAAAGTCCGCTAGGTTCCGATATCTGGAGTATAGTATAAAAGTCAAGGTCAAATTCGCAATGCCCTCGTGAAACAGGACATGAGACACACTTTTAGGCATAAACCGGGGGACGCAGAGCAGCGAAAACTCTTTAAACAGCTAGAGGCTGAATTCAGTAAGCCTTAAACCAGTCAAAACAAACTATTTGTAGGATTGTTAAGTAGGGTAGGGCATACCCAAACTCTAGATAAGTATTCTAGTACGCTTTTGGAGACAGACCCGCTGGGGTGGCTGCTTGCTCAGGCTCGTTAATTGGTAGGATTCTACGGTTGAAAAGTCGGAGTATTGCCTTTCATGACGCAACACTTAAAGGTTAGTCGCTGAATTAAGAATCCCCGCACCTTGATAGTCGGGGAGTGTCAACTATGTTAACTGTGGCACGGGCGTCCCGCCTGTGTCAACTATGTTAACTGTGGCACGGGCGTCCCGCCTGTGTTAACTGTGTGTGGCACGGGCGTCCC